>DASWVS010000077.1:0-26558 GCA_036401135.1 Fimbriimonas sp. | reverse complement strand
CGTTCCACGCCCACATGAAGGTGAAGACGGCGATGACCGTCAGCGCCGGACGGGCGAGGGGGACGATCACGTCGAGGAAGATCCGCCACTCGGAGGCCCCGTCGATTCTCGCAGCCTCGCTGAGATCTGCGGGGATCGTTCGGAGGAACTGCCGCAGGAGGAAGATGTTGAACGCGCTGCCGAAGAAGGCCGGCACCCAGAGGGGGCGGAACGTGCCGATCCAGCCAAGTTCCCTCATCAGGGCGTACATGGGGACCATCAGAACCGGGCCCGGCACCATCATGGTGGCGAGGGTGATCCCGAAGAGGAGTTCGCGCCCCTTCCACGGGATGCGGGCGAAGGAGTAGGCGACGAGGGCGTTCGAGGCGACGGCCCCGATGACGGCGAGGATCGTCACGAAGAGCGTGTTCTGGCCATAGACGAGGAACGGGATGTACCCGAGGTCCTTGCTGTTGTAGGCGAAGGCTTCGCGGAAGTTGCCCCATTGGATTTGGCTCGGGATCCAGACAGGCGGCGATGCCATCGTCTCGTCGATCGGCTTCACCGCGGTCACCATCATCCAGAGCAGCGGGAGGATGAAAAGGATGGAGAGGGCGACGAGCACGGCATGGATGGCAACCTCGCGCACGAGGCGACGGCCGGGGCGGAGCGACGTCACCGCCCTCCCGATCTCCTCGATCTCAAGTTTTTCGCCGAACGCCGACATCTGCTTTTTTCACCACCAAGGCACTAAGGACCCAAAGGGGCACGATAACCTCGCAAGGAATCGACCGCTGCAATCGGCAATCTACAATCGACAATCCCTAGCCTCCCTCATAGTGGACATGCCTCGCCGCGAGTTTCAGGGCGAGGAGGGTGAGGGTTAAGGTCATGGCGAACATGACCCAACCCATGGCGCTCGCGTAGCCCATCCGCTGGTACAGGAACGCGTTGTCGTACAGATACATCGCGAAGAAGTAGGTCGATCTCGCCGGCTGGCCGCCGGGAAACATGACGTAGGGGAGGGCGAACGTCTGGAGCGATCCGATGATTCCCATGATCACGTTGAAGAGGATCACGGGCGAGATCATGGGCAGGGTGACGTGCCAGGTCTTGCGGAGCGTCTTCGCCCCGTCCATCTCCGCCGCCTCGTAGAGCGACTGGGGAACGTCCTGCAGGCCGGCGAGGTAGATGACCATGGCGTTTCCGGTCCCCCAGATCGAGATGATCACCAGGGTCCACTTCGACCAGGCGGGATCGGTCAGCCACGGCGGGCCGGCGATGCCGGTGGACTTGATGCCTTCGTTGAGCAGGCCATACTGCCCGTTGAAGACCCAAAGCCACAGAACCCCGAGGGCGACCATGGGAACGAGCGAGGGGATATAGAAGAGGGTCCGGTAGAACGCCATCCCCCGCACGCCGGTGTTCAGCAGCATCGCGAGGATGATCGCCCCAACCGTCGCCAGGGGCACCGACGCGGCGCTGAAGAGGACGGTGTTCCGGAGCGAGATATGGAACACCTCATCGCCCAAAAGCTCGCGGTAGTTCTCGCCGCCGATCCAGATCGGGGTGCGGAGCACGGAGAAGCTGGTGAAGCTGTAGTAGAACGACGAAAGCAGCGGGTACGCGAGGAAGACGAGGAAGCCGAGGATCCAGGGCATGGCGAACAGGAGGCCGATCCTCTGGTTGCGGCGGGCATTCATCGGGCGAGCACCTGTCGCCGGTACTTCGCCCAGATCTCCTCAAGCCGCGTCTGGGCGTCGTCGAGCGCCTGCTTCGGCTTCTTCTGGCCGAGGTCCATCAGGTCGACGGCGTTCGCGACCTCGCTCCCGATCTGGTTGCGGATCCCCATCGGGATCGGACCCACCGCCCTCGGGCTCCTCGCCAATCGGTCGAACAGGCGGATCTCCTTGTTCGGGTGGGTGCGGAAAAACTCCTCCGAAACCTCCGCGAGGGGAGAGTTGCAACGCTGGTCCTTGCAGAGCCGTTCCATCACGGGTTGGCGCTGGACGAACGCGAGGAACTCGAACGCCTCCCGGGGATGGGCCGCCCCTTTGGGGATCATCAGCGTGTTCAGGTTCAAGGTCGTGAACCCCTTCAGGTCGGGCCGGCCGTCGGGATAGGGAAAGGGAACGGCGAACCAGTCGAGTCTGGGGTTGTAGAGCCGGATAAAGTTGCTGAACCACGGCCCGTCCGAATACGTGGCCAGCTTGCCGGAAAGGAAGGGGTTCTGGGGCGACGAGTAGTTTCCAAACCCGCTGCGGAACGATTGGGTCTCGCGGACACCGAAGCGCACCGCGAACGAGTGCACCCACGTCCAGGCCTTGAGATCGTCCGGCCCGTTCACATCGACCTTCTCGCCCTCGACGAACGAGCCGCCGAAGAGATGCGGCAGGTTCCAGAGCCCCCACCCGTCGCGGGGGAGGAACGCGATCGTCTCCAATGAGCCGTCGCGGTTTCGCCGGGTGACCTTGTCGACGAACCGATCGAACTCCGAGATCGTCTTCGGGAACTCTTCCGGAGTGTCGTACTCGGGAGGCATCAGCGCCCGATTCACGTGGATCGCGGCGGAACCGGGAGACGTGGGGAGGGCGTAGAGGCCACCATCGTAGACGACCTGGTTCCAGTAGGCGGGGATGTAGTCCTCCGCCCCAATGCCGTGCTCCTTCGCGAGTTCGGACATGTCCGTCAGCGCGCCAGCGTCGGCGAACTGCACGACTTGGTCCGACCAGAGCCCGGCAACGTCCGGAGGATTTCCGCCGCTGGCTGCGAGCAGGGTCTTATCGGCGATCCCGGAGATGCTGAGATACTTGACGAAGATGCGGTCCTGGGACGCGTTGAAGGCGTCGACCACGCGCTTCATCGCGTTCATCTCGTCGCCGGTCCACTTCTCCCAGTAGGTCACGACGACGCGGTCGGAGCCGGTTTGTCGGCTCGCGGCGCGTTCGCTGCCGACGAGCGCCCCGACACCGAGCGCGGCTACGCCAAGTCCGATCGCGACCCGCAGCATTCGACCTCCTGCTCCATCTTCGGTGGGGCGCGACGGCATCGCGCCCTTGCCACCATTACCCGCCCTGGTTGCCCAACGTAGGCGGAGGCATGCCGGGAGGAGGACCTCCGGCGCCGGGCGCCTGGCCGCCTTGAGGCGCACCGAACCCTCCGCCGCCGGGGGCTCCGCCGGGGCCGCGCTTGGCGGGATCCGTCTCCTCCCAAGGGGGCTTCCCAGGCGTGTATTCGATCTGTCCTTGATCCAGGCTTCCGGCACTGCTCACGGTCTTGAACCCGAAGTAGGCGACGACGATCACCAGGAGGGCGACCGCAGCGATGATCAATGGGGTTTTGACTTCTTCTTTCATAAGCATCATCCCGGGCGGCCAGGCTCAGCCGCCCGGTCGGAAGCGCTTTACTGTCGCTTGTCCCACATTCCGACGGGCCACGGCCAGTCGGCGTTGTTCGGCCAGTAGCTGGGCATCGGCGTGCTCGACTGGGCGCCTTGAGCCCTCAGCGTCTCGGCTTTGCGCATGAACTTGGCATGGCCGTCCGTGAGGCCGTAGTTCGCGCCGTTGTTGAACATGTTGGCGCCGCCGCCCTGCATGTTGAACTCTCCGTAGTTGAAGAAGACCTCGGTCGCCCAGCCCTGGCACCAGTAGTGGTACCAGTTCGGCCTCGGAGCGATGAGGATGGTCGACGCAGGCGCCGGGACCGCCGTCTGGCTCGCGCCGCCCTCGTCGCAGGTGGCAGACATGCGGCAGGACTCGCCGCTCGCGCCCCACCACGCGCCCGTCTCGTTGCCGAACGAGGGCCACGAGAAGTTCATGCTGTAGGTCGCGGCCCGGGGCGGGTTGCGGCCTTCGGTGCAAAAGGTCCCGGCGGGCTCGCTGCCTCGGCCCCAGTTGTCGATGGGAGACTTCCAGAGGTCGTGGTTCTTCACGTAAGGATGGACCTGGACCGTCCAGGGCATCCACTCGGAGTTCCAGCCCCAAGCGAACGGGTAGGTGTCGTCATAGTCGTTTCCATACATGATCACGCTCGTCATGAGCTGTTTCACGTTGGACAGGTCCTGCGTCTTCTTCGCGGCGACCTTCGCCTGGGCGAAGACGGGGAAAAGGATGGCGGCAAGGATGGCGATGATGGCGATGACGACGAGAAGCTCGATAAGGGTGAAGCCCTTCGAAACACGCGATGCAATTTTCATAGTTTGCTCCGTTGCGTATCAATGGCAGCTCCCAGGGACGTCCCCGGGTCGAACGAGACCGGCAGCACCTCCAAGAGGGGAGGCCCTTCGTATCCCTTGATATAGAGGTCGAGCAGATGGACGCCTCGCTGCGCCAGCGCATTGAGGTCCACCTGGACGGAAGCGGCGACGTGTTTGGTTGCGGACGGCCACTGGAGGCCGTCGTAACCGACCACGGACAACTGGTCCGGGACGCGAATCCCGAGCGATTCGCACGCCGAAAGCACCTGGTAAGCCAAACGGTCGTGCCAACAGAAGACGGCGGTGGGGGGATTCGGATCCGACATCAGTCGCTCCACGACGGGGACCGCGTCGTCACTCGAGCCCAGCATCCAACGGTCCGGGATCGTGATGCCCGACTCGGCGAGGTACCGCTGGAGCAGTTCGATGCGGACGAGGGCGTCGCGCGCGTCGCCCCCTTCGCCCCGTAGCGCGGCGACGTCCCGATGGCCGTACGCGACCAGGCTCTCGGCAACGAGCCTCATGCCGTGGGCGACGTCGTCGGCGATGGACGCGTACTCGCCAAGCGGATCGCGACCGTTGAGGATCACGACGGGCAGCGACGACTTCCTGAGAAGCGGCAGCAGGGGATCGTCGTGACGGGGCGCGAACAGCAGCAGCCCGTCGGCAAGGCCCCCGTTGAGGAACTGATAGGTCTCGAGCGGGCTCCGGTTGAAGTTGCAGTGGACGAGAATGTCGTAGCCTTCCGTTCCACCCGCGGTCTCGACCGCGGACGAGAGCCTGGCCATGTACTGGTCGTTCCATTCCCGGTGGCGGAACGTGCTGAAGAACGAGAGGATGTGGGTCCGGCCCCGCCGCAGCGACCGGGTCAAGAGGTTCGGCGCGTAATTGAGCTCTTCGGCGGCTTTTCGAACCCTTCTTCGAGTGTCCTCCGAGATACGGCGGTGGCTTGCCTTCCCCGCGAGGACGAGCGAGACGGTGCTGGCGGAGACGCCCGCGAGCGTCGCCACTTCGTGGAGGGTCGTCCTCTCGTTCTGCCGTTCCGGCTTCGTCGCCATTTGTTTGCTCAAACCTTTGAGCTTCTTGCTCAAACCTTTGAGCATCATATCACGATCGGTTCCGCAACGCAAAGAAAAAGACCGATTCTCTAGAAAAACGCTCTGACGACCGCGCGCTTACCGGATCCTCGCAGTTCGATCGTGCGCGTCGAAGGGATGGGGGAACCGTCGATCGTGACGTTGGAAAACGGTCGTCCGGGTAGCCGCAAGGCCGCCTTCACGTCCTTCGGGACCTCGAGTTCCACCTCGCAGCCTTTTTCGCTGGAGACGCACGACAGCGACACCGGCCCCAAGGCGGTATTCATCCGCTCGAACGCGATCCGCTTCCCCGGCAGGAACCACGAAGGGGGTGCGCCGTCGAGAAGGATCAGCCGCTCCGGAGGGTCTTGGGCGACATCCTCGCGCACCAGCGCCATCCGAAGCGCCTGCAGCGCCATTCCCGCACCGGCGGCGAGCGGATCCCCCTCCTGTCCCTGCCAGCCTTCCAGCCACGGGCTGACGAAGCGGTAGAAGAAGTTCCAGCGCATCCGCTGATGCTCGCGGTAGAGGCGCTCGTTGTCCGTCCGCAAGTCGAACACCTTCGAGACTTCGGGCATCACGTAGAAGCTGCGGGAGATGGAGTGGCCGAAAAGCCCGTAGAGGGCGGTCCAGAACTCCTTCCTCCTTCCCTGCTGAAGCAGAGCCTCGATGTACCCTTTGCCGTAGACGCTGTCGAAGCCGAGGTCGAAGCGGACGAGACCCGCCAGGATGCCGCCCCGCTGTTCCATATAATCGGGGACCCATCGTTCCCGTTCGTCCCCGCACGGGAACAGGCGCACCTCGAGGAGCATCGGCGCGAAGAGGTTCCAGTAGTTGCCGAGGTAGTTCCACAGGTCGGTCGAGGGGGTGTGGGTGGCCAGGAACGGATAAGCAGGTTCGGCCTTGCGGTAGGAGTCCCCTCCGCCGATCTCGAAGGCCATGGGCAGGAACGGCAGCCCGCCCTTGCGGTCGACGAGGCGGTCCGCCAGTTCGAGGAGCCGTGCGCGATAGGATGCGGCGGCGGAGCGATAGGCCGCCGCCTCCTGGCCTCGTCCGAGCCATTCCGCGGCCCAAGCCGTATCCGCGAGCCCACGCCAGCAGACCGCGTTGGAGTAGAAGCTGTAGGCGGGATTGCCGATATCGCCGCCGTAGACGTGCCGGGGCAGGATGCCGCCGTACTCGGGGTCCCGGTTGTTCGTGGTGGACTGGACGGTCCAGTCGGCGGCGGCTTTGAGCTTCGGCCAGAGACGGTCGAGCCATTTCCGATCGTCGAGGAGCCTTGCCACCGTGATCGCATACCAGGGGGCCAGGCCGTTCCGGTACTGGTGGTGGTGGTTGGACTTGTCGAGGTGCTCGTCGGAGAGCATGGTTTCGACGATCTGCCTGGCTTCCTTCGCCTGCCCGAACTGGGCGAGCGCCACCGCGGGCCAGCCTTCCTCGACTCCGAAATACATCTCGTAGAAGTAAGCGCCGTACCGGACCTGGTCGCCGTCGAGGGCGACGATCATCGACTGGGCGAGCATGTTCGCGACAATGTCGTTCAGCGGCCCTTCCGGCAGATCGACGGAGGTTTTCGACAGCGTGCGGCTCCACCACTGGCAGAACCGAACCCATGACCCCGGCGGATCGGCGTCGGGCATCTCCTTGATCGGGGCATCGACGTTCGGGAATGAGAACGCGATGACCGTCTCCTCTCCGGGATCCAATTCGACCGGGACCTCGAAATGGTTCTCCCTCGCCGTGCCTCCCCACCGGCCCGCCCGGTCGGAGTGCACCACGATCTCACCCTTTTCGTTCCGGACGGTCCTCGCCTCGGAGTCGAGCCGGTACCGGGTGGGCCACGGATCCTGGAGGAAGGGCGTCCATTCCGGCTGCCAGATGGGGCGGAGACCCATGGCGTAGCCCACCGAGGTCTTCCGCCTCGACTTGGAACGGTTTTCAACCTTGACGAGGGCGACGTTGGCGTAGTAGGGGTCGTCGGGGGAGGTCACGAACAGGGTCTGCTCGAGCGTCCATCCATTCCTTTCGTGACGCGTGGTGATCGCCGGATGGCCGCCCTTCACGACCTGCGATCGGGTGCGGCTGTAGTCGGCGCCCCAATCCCGGCCTTCACAGATCGGGGCGAACCAGCGGTCGAGGCTTTGGGCGGGGGCGGCGCTGCCGTCGCGGGGGTAGAGGCCTTCGCCTCCGTCGACCATCAGGAACTTCCCGTCCCAGAGGACCATCGTTTCGTGGAGGTCGGCGGGGCGGCCGATCGCCGCCATCGAGAAGTCGATCGGAAGCAGGTACGACTCCATCTCCGCCAGGTCCATCCTATCGGCGGCACGGAAGCGGGAACCGAGGAGGTCGCTGCGGCTCTGGCGTGCCTGATCGAAGTAGCGGGCGCCTTCCGCGTCGAGGGTGGCCATCCTCAGGATCCCGCGGTCGATCCGAAGTCCGTCGGTCGCCACCGGCCGGAAGCGCCATGCGGCCGAGTTTGCGACGCATTCGACCGCAGCCGCTTCGCGCCACCCGGCCGAGGTTTTGTACTCGATCTTCGGAGATCCCTCGAGACGATCCAGTCGGATGGCGTTGACCATCAGGGGGCGCGCCCAGGCCACCTCGGTGCGACCCCGCCTGCGTCGGACGGTCGCTCCCGCATCGGCTTCGAGGAAGTTCGATCCGGGTCGCAGCGCCTCGAGAGAGTCCTCGGGCCTCTGGCCGACAACCTCGCCGTTCGTTTCGAAGCCGGCAGGCTGGCCGGAGGCGGAAAGGAACGCGAGGGCGACGCACCGGTAGCCGGGGTCCGAATGGGCCGGGGCATCCACGCGAAGCCGGATACCTTCGGCAACGACCGCCTGGAACCCGTAGGTCCAGTAGGCGGTGCCCCTCCCCTGGCACGGGGCGAAGTCCGCCGCGTGCGTGTAGTCGAACCGGCGTCTGGCCGCGATCGGACGCCACCGGCCGTCGATCAGGACTTCAAGGCCCGACGCCGCCTTGCTCGGTTCGTAGACGCGCCCTCCGAGCGATGAGAAGCCGAAGGTGGCCTGGGCGACCGGCTGCCGTTCCTCGAAGAGCAAACCGAGCCAGACCGGATCCTGCTGGAAGTCCTTGTTGAACAGCTCGTAGTAGGGGGACTGGATTTCGAGCAGCCGGGCATCCAGAGTTCGGACCTCGGGCTCCCAGGCATGGGGCCGTGCGGCGATGCTGCCGAGGAGCGCGAGAGCAAGGATCGCGTCGGTGGCCATGCTCGACTACCCTTCGCGCGGCTTTCCGCCGTGCTGTTCGAGCCATTCGGCGTGGTGGGTGCGGCCGGTCTGCCTGAGCCTTTCGAGGTAGCGTAACCATTCCGGGCCGTTCTCGTTCGCGTGGTAGGCGCCGCCTTCGTTCAGGACGATCTCGAAGGGGTCGCCGCGCCATGCGGAAGGGAGCTTCTCGGCGAGAAAGGCTTCGAGCTTGGCCTCACCCTCGGCGACGATCTCGGGACGCGACGGGGCCAGGTTCGTGGTTTCGTGCGGGTCCGTGGACAGATCGAAGAGCATCCACTTCCGCAGGTCCTTCAACCCGGTGTGGTAGGTGCGGATCAGGATCCAGTTCTCCCAGCGCACGGCGCGCTGGAGGCACCAGGCTCCCTGGCTCAGGACGAGGTGGTCGCGGCCAGGATCCGAAGGCGAAAGGCGTTGCGAGAAGCTTGCGCCCTCCCACTCGACGGGTATGTCGGCGCCGCACAGGTCGGCGAGGGTCGCGGCGAAGTCGATGTGATAGAAGAGGCCTGGGTGCTCCTTGCCTGCATAGGGGTCGGTGATCCCGGGCCACTTGACGATCAGGGGGACGCGGTTGACGGTGTGGTCGGCAGTCTGGTGGTCGCCCCAGACGTTCAGCTCTCCCTGAGATTCCCCGTGGTCGGCGGTGACGACGACGGCCGTCTCGTCCCAGATCCCCGCGTCCTTCAACTGCTGGAAAATCAGGCCGAGGTAGTGGTCGACATACCGGATGCCGGTGTCGTAGCCGTCCATGTGCCGTTTCGCGTCGGCGAGGCCGCGGATCTCTGGGACGCCCAGGGTGGTGCGATCGTCAAGGACCGGTTCGTAGCCTCGCACCTCGGTCGCGCTGTGCGGGCCGTAGCTGGAGCGCTGGGCGGCGAGGACCTCTTCCGTGATCCACGGATCGATCGGATCGTCCTCGAAGGGGTTTCCGAACTCGATCGGGGCGTCGTACGGCGTGTGGGGGTCCCAGAAGTTGACGTGCAGGTACCAGTCGTCCCGATCGGCGTGCCTTTCGATCCAATCGCGGACGTGCGGGTAGATCTCGTCGGCGTTCTCAAGGCCGCCTCCACCGGTGTCGATCGTCTCGTTGAAGCCATAGAACATCTGGTAGGCGGTGTGCCTCCAGGGGAACGGGCTGATGCTGGCGGTCCAGAGGCCGGCGCTCCGCAACACCGAGCCGAGGGTCGTCGCCGAATAACGGCTGCGGAAGCCTCTCGACGGCCCTTCGGGCGGGATGTCGGCGCAGACGCCGCCGTGGTTGACGACGCCGGTCGTGATGCCGAAGCGTCCGCTGATCAAGGCGGTGCGGCTCGGCAGGCAGGGGGAGTCGGTGACGTAGTAGTTCGAAAAGCGAAGGCTCTCGGTGGCGAGGGCGTCGATGTTCGGCGAGGTGTTCCGGTGGTAGCCGTAACAGCCGAGATGGTCCGGCCGGAGCGAGTCGATGTCGAGGTGCAGGATTCGCATGGGTCCTCCGTCGCCTTCAGGGCTTTCGATACAGGATCAGATACGACTCGGTCTGGTGGAACGGAGCCCAGGTCTTGCCTCTTCCCTCGTTGACATAGGGGTCGAGCGCGTATTCCGCCTTGAGCGTCCGACGCCCTCTGGCCAGGTGCGAGACGTCGACCTCCCAAGGCTGGACGACGTCTCCGGGCGCCCATCCGGCGCGGTCGTACTTCCAGGTGCCGGACTGGGGCCGGCAGGGGTTCAGGTAGTTGTCCGTCTTCCAGAGGCGATTGCGATAGGATCGGCCGTTCACTTTGAGCGTCCTGCCGATGGGCATGAACTCGGCGGCGTTCTGCGAGTTGGGGAGCATGCCGTGGCCGGTCACGACCGTCCTCACCTTGGCACCGACGGTTTGGGGGTCGGTGGACAGGCTCCGGGGGACAAAGAAGCTTGAGACGGGCTTGTCAGGGTTTCCGATCTCGGGCGCTCCCGACCAGAGGCGATCGATCCGATAGGGGATTCGATCGCGCCGGCCCGGGTAGTAGTCCAGCTTCGCCGTGACGAGCCATCCTTCGGCGTAGGTGACGCACTCCTGGATGAAGCGCTTCTTTCCCTGCAGCAGAGGGCCCAGGTCGGTGACGTCCATCTTCCACTCCCAGCCTTTCCGGTAGGGCGTGATGTAGCGCGCCACCTCCCACTTTCCGCCCCGATCGTCTAGAAGCCAGAGGTGGGCCAGCCGGTCCCAAGGGTCGATCCCCGCCGGAGCGTCCTCGAGCTTCAGCGTCAGCACGATCCGGGCGTAGGGGTCGGCATTCTCCGGTAGGGAGACGACCGACTCGTTGCGATGGTGGTCCTTGTCGTTCAGTACGCGATCGAACAGGACCACCGATCGGGGGGCCGGCACCGGATCGGCCGGGCGGCCTAGTTTGATCCGAACGTCGTCGATGAAGGCTTCTCCCGAGGTTTCGCCGTTCCTGCCGCCAAAGACGGGCCGACCCGAATAGGGGTGAAGGTCGGCGACGAAGTGCCGGTCGAACACACGCTCGCGGTCGATCCAGAGGGAGACCTCCGAGCCTCCGGAGACCTGTTCGATCCGGGTGCGGAATCGGTGGGGACGCATGTCGCGGAAGTCGGTCTTGGTCGTGCGCTTGATCCTTTCCCGGCCGTCCCAATGGAGGGACGCCTCGTGTTCCGGACGCCCGTGGATGTTGCCGGAACCTCGAAACGGCTCCTGTGTCGGCGGATTGCTCGCGTCGAAGCCCAGACTGAGCGCGCCGGGACAGGACGGCTCCTCCCAAACGACCGCCTTCGCCATTTCGCTCGGATCACGGTCGACCGGGAGCCAGACCATCCCGATCCCCTCGGAGCCCTTGCCCATGACCGAGGTCCACTCGATCTCCGCAACTTGCGCGGGCGGACCGGACGGCGCGGGCAGGGCCGCCGCATACCAGGACCGCCACCACGGTTCCAGGAGCGACAGGCGCCCGTCGGCGACGAGGCTGCCGCTGTCTCCCCGCGCGCCTTCCCCTCCGCGAAACGAGAGCAACGAGCCTTTCTCGGGAGAGTTCTCGAAGTCGTACCGCACGTCCGCGATCGGCTGCGCGGCGGGGAGGGCCAGGATCCCTAGCAGGAGAGGAACCACCATGAACCGAGCATATCCCGAACACCGCGCGCTGTAGGCCTACGATTCGCGCGGCGACGGGATCAGGTATATGGAGCGAAGTCCGCCATGGAATGCCCACATTGTCAACCGCCCTACCCTGCAGGCTGGTCGTTCTGCGGGTATTGCGGGCGGTCCCTGGGGCGCCTCAAAGATATCGCCACGCCCAAGCGGCACCACGGCGACGGGCAGGCGACGATGGCGATCACGCTGGAGGGGCTGAGCGACCATCCGGTGGAGACCGAGGTCGAGGTCCTGGACGCCCTTAACGCGGAAGTCCGGCTCGACCAGAACCGCCTCACGATCCGTCGCATCGGAGGGATGGAGCTGTTCTGGAGGCTTGGGGAAGGGGCCACGACCGGGCGGTGCAGCTTGCGCGTGCGCTCGAAGGACGGGTACCGGAGCGATCCGTTCGCCGCCGAATCGTGGCGGCACCAGGACATCGAGATCGACTTCCTGTCGACCAAGCCCGAGGGGACGATCGAGCCGCAGACCCTGGCTTTCGCCCCCGGGCGGCAGGGCCGGAAGGCGAAGGTTCTCAACACGGGGATCGCCCCGGTATCGATCGGAAGCCTCGAGGCCTCCCCCAGCTACCGCGTGGTGCCGAGCGCGCCCCTGCCGGTGGTGCTGGACCGCAACCAGGCTTTCGAGTTCGAGCTGAGGCCGGTCGATCCGCTCGCGCCGGAGCCAGGATACGTCCTGGTAAACGGGGAGGGGTTCGAGAGCTCGGCCGAGATCGTCTGCCATACGAACGCTCCCTCCCGCATCCAGCCGGACTCCATCGTGGGCATCGACTTCGGGACGGGGAACACCTCGGTGGTGGTGCGGAAGCAGGGGGCGACGATGGGCTCGTTCCTCGAGTTCGAAGGCCAGAAGCGGTTCCTGACCGCCATCTACTGCCCTTCGAACGACGAATCGACGTGGGTGATGGGGCCGAAGGCGGTCGATTCCTACAAGGCAGGGACGGGCGTGCTCTTCCTCGAACTCAAGCTGAAGCTCCAGCAGCCCGACGCGGACCTCGACCCGAAGCTGTCGGGCGTGACTCCGAGGAAACTCCTCACCTGGTACTTCCGACAGATCCTCGACCGGCTGGTCCGCCAATTCTTCCAACAGAACGACCCTCAGGCGCTGAGGAACGGCAACCTGGAGTTCGTGCTGAGCATCCCGGTGCTGGACAACGGACCGGCGCAGGAGGCCCAGCGAAGGCTGACGCTGGAATGCGCGGCGGCGGCGGGCCTCGAGAGGCTTGGCCGCCTCTCGTCGGAGATCGAACCCGCATGCGCGGCCGCGTACCTGATCTTCGAGAGGAAGCGACACGAACTGACGCCCGGTCAGACGATGCTCGTCTTCGATTCCGGCGCGGGAACAACCGACCTCGTTTTCGGACGGCTCGCTTCGAATCTGGGTCGGATCGAGCTTCGCGACCGCAAAGTCGGGGCGGCCGTTCTTGAAGGAAACCGGCAGTTCGGCGGTTCGAGGATCACCATGGCGCTTGGACGCCGGTTCAACCGAACGGACGGCCTTTACTTCTTCGAGCGGGCTCGGCAGCGGGACAACCCGGACGAGGTGGAATTCGAGCCGGCGAACCGTCACGAGGACGATCCAAGCTTCCGGCCCTGGCGGGACCGGCTGCCCACGACCTTCGAAAGGATCGACCAGGCGAAGCGAGCCGCTCTCACCAGCCCCGAAAACCCCGGCGCGGCGATCGTTTTCCCGCGCGGAACGACTCCCTTCGAAGCCAACGAGGTGCGGGTGGTGCCGGACGACGTCAACGACATCGTCGACACGGCGATGAACCAGCTGGGATCGACGGTGCGGTCGCTTCCAGGAGAAGACGAGACGGACCTGGTCTTCGCCCTGGGAGGAAACTCTCTCGTTCCACGGATCCGATCCCGCCTCGGGGCGCTGCAGCCGGGGGCGCGGCTCGTGGAACTGACGGACGAGGAGCGCAACCTCGCCGTGCCCGCGGGGACGGTTTGGGCGACGCACACCGTGACCGGCTACCGGCCCTACGGCATCCGCGCGGCCCTGGATATCGACGGCCACACGCAGCAACAGCTGTTCGAAGAGCCGGCAGGATCGTGGGCTCCCCGGCCGTCCGAACGCAAGGTCGAGCTTGCCCCGGGCAGTAAGCTGCGCCTCGACATCGATGCCGAGATCGACGGCCGATGGCAGCCTCTGATCCGGCGAACTTTCCGCAACGAGGGGGGCGTCTCCCAAAGCGTCGTCCTCAAGGTCGAGGTCGTGGACCTGCAGGTCGCGGCCTCCGCCACCGACCGCGGCAGCCCGATCCGCGAACTTCAGTGGGAGTACTCCTTATGACGCCCTTCGACGCCTGGCTTCCGGTCCTCGTGGTCGGCCTCGTCCTTTTGCTGACCCAGGCCGTCCTCTACGTCCTCCTGAGCCGCAAGCTGAAAAGCTCCCTGGAGGCGGTCCAAGAGGTTTCCCACTCGCTCAACACGATTTCGGGGCAACTGGTCGACCTGAAGAGCCACGCCAAGCCCGAGCCTGCCGATCCGTCGTCTGCCTTCGACGAGGTGGTGCGGAAGATCGACCAGCTCGAGACCGAGCGCGAGGACAGGATGCTGAGCGTATGGGCCGAGGCGTTCGAGAAGCTGGCGGCGTCGCCGCGGGTTCAGCAAACGGTTGCGACCGAACCGAAGCCGGATCCGACCGAAGGTTGGATGGCGCTCCCTCCGGTGCAGTGGACGGCTCCCGTCGCCGGGCAGCTTCGCGAACTGGCCGCCCTCGCGTCGAGGCCGATCGCCGGGGAATCGCCGGAGGCGTCGATCCTGAGGATCAAAATCCACGGCAGCCTCGAGAACCTCGCATCGGCGATGGAAGAGCTCTCGGCGGCCCCCGGGGGGCAGCTAGCAAACCATGGCATCTTCGTTACGCTGATCGACCATCTATACGCGGGCGAGGTGCACGTGCCCCTTCTTTCCGGCACGCCCGAGTTGTACGGCCTGGTCGCCGCTTACGATCGGGTGCGCGCCAACGCCGCCCGGGAGCTCAAGGAGAAGCACGGGATCTCGGCGATCCGACCGATCCCCATGGTCGAGTCGTTCGATCCTGCGATGCACGAAGGCCTTTCGGGTTCGCCGGGGCGAGCGGAGCTGCCCGAGCACGACGGAAGGATCGCCGAGCTATGGCGGCCCGGACTCTCGGCGAACGGCCAGGTGGTGGAGAAGGCGAGGGTTCGATGGCTGCGATACTCGCCTGCGAACAGCGAACCGACGGGATCCGCCGGACAGCACAAGCCAGTCGAGGACGATCTTTAACCCATGCCCCGCTGCTACCGCGACCGACAGGCATCGCCGCAGCCGGACCATCGGTTTTGTGTCTACTGCGGACATCCGCTGGTCATGCCGTGCCCGTACTGCAGCGCGGACGTTCCCTTGCTGACGGAGGATCAGTCGACTCGGCGCTGCCCGACGTGCCGGCATCCCCTCAAGTTCTGCCCGTCCCCGGATTGTGGGCGGCTCCTCCCGCTCGAAGCGCAGTCCTGTCCCGCAGGCCATCCCGACGCGCTGATCGAGCCTTTTGGCGAATGGGTTGCCGAGGGCGGGGACAGCGGGCGGAGGTTCCGGTACCTGCTTCCGCGCCCCCTCAAGCCGGGTCCCTGGCAGGTGCAGCCGTCGGGGGCGGCGGAGACGGGCGCCGAGATCGTCTCTATCGTCGACAGCGGCGGCTTCACGGTGGCGGCGACGCGGGCGGTGGCGACCGTCCTCGTCGACGGCGAGTTTGCCGGTTCTCGCCCCATGCCCTCGGTGCTTCCCTCAGAGCCATGGCGGGTGCTCGCCCATCACGGAGTCCTATACGCCGCGCTCGCCGACCGTTTGGTGGCGTTCGACCTTGCCGGAGGCGGCCAGCGGGAGCTGGCGGGACGCTTCGTCGCCCAGACCCCGTTCGGCGACTTCTGGCTCGGGCTGAAGTCGTCGGGAGCCGCGTTGGTGCCGGTGCTGTGGAAACAGGGGGCTTCGGAGACGGAGCTCGGCGGGATCTCGCTTCCGGAAAGCGAGCTGAGCGCGCTCGTGGCGAGCAAGTCGAAGGCTTATGTCGTGGGGCGAACCGGGGCGGTCTGGGAGATCGACGGCGAAACCACTAGGCCGATCGACGCCGCTGGGGCGCTGGAGGTCCACCATGCGGGCGTTTCGGTGGCGGGGCTGATGCTGTTCGGCCGGCTCGAGGGCGAGACGGTCGTCCGCATCCATCCGGCCGGGGGAACCGCGCGAACGGTCGTGCTCGAGGATCTTCACGGGTTTGCGACGCCTCCGATGATCGGCGAACGGTCGTTTTGGATCGTCGGGGTGGGTGAACCTCCTACGATCCGGCAGTACGCCATCGCGTCGGCGACCGAAACCCAGCGGGCGACCTACGGGTATGCGTCCTTCGAGACGTGCATCGCGCTCGAAGGCGAGAACAGCGTCTCGTTCCTGGCGACGGTCAGGGACCCGCAGCGAAAGGTGGTCGTCCTCTCCTTCCCGCAATCGGCTGTGGTCGCAACCCTTTTCCATGCCTCCCCCGCAAAAGTCCCATCGATCTCGATCTCGGAGGGCTCGGTCGCCATTGGTAACAGCCAAAGCGGTGATAATAAGGTTCGTGTGTTCTCGCTTCCGCTCGAATAGTGCGATGCGACCTTTCGCTCTTTTCCTCCTTCTGCTTTTCTGCGGCCTTGCTTCGGCCCAGACGACGCGCTCCGAAGGCGGGGCGGAATGGCTGGACCGGCAGATCCGGGAGGACCTCGCCCGCACGCTCAAAACGCCTGCCGGCCGAGATCCTCTCGCGGAGCACCCGTTCCATTTCGTGTTCCTTGTCGACGCGTCGCAGGCCAGCTGGAAGAGCGCGTACGCCGAATTTGCGCGGAGCACGATCGAACGCTTCCTCGAGAACGTGGCCCGCCGACAGAAAGGGCGGGAGGGCGAGAACAGCCTCGTCTCGATCTACCCGTACCAGCTGGAGCCGTACCGGTCCGACGAACTGTCGGCAACGGCCCTCCCGCTGACGCCGAGCAGCATCGCCACGATCGTGTCGAAGGTGCCCAAGTCCACCATCCCCGTCCGTGCGGACGGCAAGACGGCCATGCCGAAGCAAGGGGGGCACGACCATGTCGGCTCCCGCCGGACGGTGCTGGACCAGGTCGTGACGAAGGATCCGAAGCGGCCGGCGATCCTGATCCAGTTCTCGCCGATCGAGGTCAACGAGGTGCCGAACGATACCGCCCTCGATCGCCAGCGGCGCCCGATCTCGGCGCGGAGCGGTCTGCTGGAGGGAACGGGGTACCGGGCGGTGGCGACGAGCGGCCTGCCGCTGAAGACGGACGCGCCGGGCGGCGGGCAGCAGCCGTACGACGTATACGTCTGGATCACGGTGCCGGAGGACATGAGCGGGATCGCCTCGCTCGCTCCTGCCGCGCCGCCTCCCGCGCGCGATCCGGGCCTTGGGTGGCTCCCTCCCCTGCTCGGGCTGCTGGTCCTTGCAGCCGCGGCGTTCGCGGCGTACCGGTTCTTCACGAAGCCGGTACTCGTGACGCTCACCAGCGGCACGAACAGCATCTTCAGCCGGAAGATCCGGCCGGGGCAGAGGTTCGAGATCTGGGGGCCGCAGTCGACCCCGCCCGCCGTCAACGCAGCCGCCCTGCCGAACAACGTCGCTCCCGGGATGCCGGCGCAGCGCCTGGCGCGAATCGTGGCGACCACGTCGGGCGCGAAAGTGGAACCCGACCTTTGCGACGTCTATGCTCCCGGCCACACGGGCGGAGAACTTCGGGTGGAGAAGAACCGCAAGTCGGGCTTTCAACTGACCAGGGGGAACCAGAAAACCCTGATGATGCAACTCCATGTTCAATAGATCCCTACCTCTCGTTCGAGCCGGTGCGATTCTCGTCTTTTGGATGATCCTGTGCCTCGCGTTCGGGCAGGACAAGCCCGCGGAGACAGAGCCTCCGCGCGCGTTCCCCCCGGACTGGTGGCAGGTCTGGGATTACAACCTGCTGCGTTGGAGCTTCCTCGCCGCGACGCTTATGGCGAGCTTTGGACTGGGTACCATGGCTTTTTCGAACGCCCTGAACTCGGGAAGGCCTTCGCGCGCGGGCTGTATCGGATGGATGGTCTGGGGACTCGCCTTCATCGCACTCTGGGTGCTGATCTTCGCGGTCCTGATTCCGACGTACACCTTCCCCGATTGGATCACCTGGGTGATGCTGGGCATCGCCCTTCTCATCCTCGCGATAGTGGTCCTGCGCCTGACAAGGAGATCCTAATTGCCCGCTAGAACACTGATCATCGGACTCGGCACCAACGGACGGCGCGTGGCGGAAGCCGTCGCGGACCGCATCGTGGGCCAGTATGGGAAGCTGGAACGCGTCCCGTGGCTGCAGTTCGCGGTGTTCGACACGCAGCCGGTCGGGGGGACCTTCTTCGACCGGCGCGGGGACGCCCGGCACATCGGGCTGGACATGGCCGAGTTCGCCGTGATGAAGACCAACCCGGCCCATTTCGACCCGTGGATGGACTTCACCACCTGGAGGGACGACGACCGATTCCAGGTTCCCGGCGCGGCGGGCACGGGCGCGGGCAACGACCGGATGATCGGGCGCGCCTGCCTGATGCACCCGAACAACATCGCCGCGATCCACGGCGACATCCTCGCCCGGCTTCAGAGGCTCTCGAGCCTCACCGACCGGGCCGCCTCGGACGCGTACGGCTCCGAGATCCGACTTCGGACCTCGGGGAACGCGGGGGATGGGTCGGCTTCGATCGACGTGTACGTCGTAGGGACCCTCGGCGGAGGCACGGCGAGCGGCGGTGTGATCGACCTGGGCTACCTTTTGCGCACGCTGCCTGGCTTCGGCAAGCTCAATACGGTCGGGCTGTTGGCGATCCCGCCGTCCACGCACACGGACATCGAGCAGACGGCGAACGCCTACGCGGCGCTGCAGGAGCTGAACCACTTCAGCCGGCGAGGCGCGCGCTACCGTCAGAAGTTCGCCCTGACGGGCGTGTACAGCGAGCCGATCCAGCACGTCTCGGAGAAGCCGTTTGAAGAGGTATTCCTGGTCCAAACCCGAAGCGGGCAGGAGGACGAGTACGATCGGTTGATGGCGGGGATCGGCGAGTTCCTCTTCCAGAGCACCACGACCGATACCGGGGACGTGGTCGCCGCCGACCTGATCAACCCGGGCAAGCAGTACGCCCTTTCGCTGGACAAGAAGGGGAACCCGCAGGCCTTCGCGAGCCTCGGCGTCGCGGTGATCGAGTATCCGGTCGAGCACATCGTCCGCGGCTGCTCCGCCCGTTTGGCGGCCGCATCGATCGAGGACTGGTACGATCGGTCCGATGCCGACAAGGGGCTCGCCGACCACTCGTTCTACCAGGACCTGAAGCTTTCGGCCGCCGACCTGGTGATGGCGATGCTCGACGAGGGCGAGGGGCCGACGTCGCTCACGGGCACCTATCACAGCCACTTGCAGAAGGCGACCCGAGAGGCGGAGCAGGAGGGCAGCAGCGTGCTGGCGCGGGCCGAGAACGACCTCGACGCGGGCTTTCGCCACGACGGCGCGCCCGACGGGCCGGTGAGGCCGGGGCACTTCCTTTCC
Source organism: Fimbriimonas sp. (assembly GCA_036401135.1). Classification (GTDB taxonomy): domain Bacteria; phylum Armatimonadota; class Fimbriimonadia; order Fimbriimonadales; family Fimbriimonadaceae; genus Fimbriimonas. The sequence continues at coordinate 7,363 of DASWVS010000077.1, read as the reverse complement.
ACGATCGAGAGCCGCGCGGAGGCGGTGCTGACGGACCGGGTCGACCGTCTGCGGCGCCTTATTCGGGAACAGACGGTCCAGATCGACCGGGGACCGGCGTGGACGCTGGCCTTGGTCGAGCAGGTCCTGGCGCGCACGGGCGAGGAGTTGGAAGCGCTGCGGGCCCAAAGCGACCCGGAGGTAATTCGCGAGGCGTCGGGGCAACTGGTGAACCTCCGCGAGGACCTGGACGAGGCGCGGAGCCATCCGTCGCTCTTCCCCGGGTGGCGCGGGATTGCGGTGCGGCACTACGCCGACCGGTACCGGCGCGTCGCGTTCGACTACTACCAGCAGCGCGTGAACCAGGTGGCGTGCGGCAAGGTCGAGAGGGTTTACCAGCAGATCAACGACCTTTGCACGAGGATCCGCGACCGGATCCAGGATCCCCAGTACGGGGTGCAGCAGTGGGCGCGCTACCTGCTCGACGGGTACAGCATGGGCGAGAGGAACCGGTACGACGGGTTCCGGCGGATCTACACCAGCGCCCGGGACCGCCAGCCGATCGTCAACGGCGTCGTCCTTTACGAAGGAGGCGAGGACCGAACGCTCGACCAGGAGTATCTGGCGAACGTGCGGGAGGCGAGACGGCGGGAGGACGACACCAAGCTGCCGGTGGGGCTGCAGGGCGAGGCGTATGCGAAAGCCTACGTCGTCGCTTCGCTGACGAGCATCGGCGAGGAGCTTCTCAAGCCAACCGGGGAGAGCCTCTTCGACCGCAAACCGCCTCTGGGCGGGGATATCGAGGGCGTGGTTCCGCGGCCGGAGCAGATCGAGCGGATCGACACGGTCGCCAGGACCTTTTTCGACGGGGTGCGTCGCACGGACGTGGTCGAGAGGCTGATGTCGCGCCCCGACTGGGACGTCACGGTGGATACGGTTTTCGATCGGGCGCGGTGGTTTGTGGACCTCGACGACACGCTGTCTCCGCAGGGGGCTCCTCCACCCCAGGGGGATCTTCGCACCCCTTCCTTCGCGTTCTACCCGCGGGCGGCGGAGGTCCAGGGCGGCGAGTCGGCGCATGGGCGCTTGCGGACGCATCTGGGGATGCGCATCCGGCCCAACCGGTTCGTGAACACGGAGACCCGGCACAAGATCGTGTTCGTGCGGGCGAGGTCCAACTTCTCGGTGCCGAGTATCAAGTCGCTGGAGACGTTCGAGAAGCATTTCCGGGAGGCGGGGTCGCTTAAGCGGCGGCAATCGCGGCGGGACGTCCGGTGGCGGCATCTGGACGGAACGCCGCCGGTCCCGACGCTGGCGCTGAACAAAGGGGTGATCCTCGGCAGCATGGCGCTCGGCCTGATCGAGGTGAACCCTTACGGCGAGGTGGCGGTTCCGAGCCCGGCGACCGCGCTGGGACAGGCGCCGACGCGGCGGGTGCTGAGCCGGGACGTCGAGGAGTCGGCGATCCAGATCGAGGAGTATGGCCTCGCGCACCGGCTGCTGGAGAAGATCGAGGAGCGTCTGAAGGCGAACGGACCGAACGAGGTGGCTTGCCGCTTCCAGGAGTTCGCAGTGGGCGTCGGCGCGCTGCGGCTCGAGCTCCAGGGGCGACCGCTCGACGACGGCGCGGTGGCGGCGGGCGAGATGGAGGAGCTGCTGAGGCACCTGGCGGGGGTCGGCCAGGCTTGGGAAAGCATCGCGGGGATCGACGCCACCAAGCGTTACGGCATCGTCGAGGAGACGGTGGGCGTGCCCGGCACGGCGCGTCCCTTCCCGGGCCGGTACTGCCGGGCGTGCGACACGTTCCTCGGCAAGCTGGAGGAGACGCCGCCGGAACGCTGTCCGAACCCGGCCTGTCGCTATAGGCTCCGCGGATGAGGACTCGGAGAACCGCCGTCGCCGCCGCCGCGATCCAGGGGCTTGTGCTCCTGTTCGCGCTGGTCGTGCTGCTGGCGTTCTGGTCGCTTCACGTCGCCGTCAGCGGCGGGATCGCCGTGCTCCTGTTGGCGCTGGGCATCTACAGCGCGCTGCGCCTTTATCCCCTGACGGCGAGCCAAGGGCTGGAGACGGAGCGCAGGGCGCTCGAACAGGCGATCCGCAACCTGGATGCCGACCCTTCGGGCGGGGAGGGGCTGTTAAGATCGAGCCGAGAGCTCGCGCCGCAGACGCAGCTACGGCGCATCGCCTCGGAATGGCATTCGGCTTCGGTCGCGGGGACCGAGTTCCCGACCGTCGCGGTCACGACGGAGGCCCTGCGGCGCAGGTTGGCCGAGTCGGGGTCGACCGTCCGCTTCATCGCCGGGATGGCGGTTTACGCGGGGTTGTTCGGCACGATCCTCGGTCTGGCCATCGCCGCTTTCGAGCTTCGGAACCAGACGGGTCTGCTGACGCAGGAGGATCTCCCGCGGTTTGCGGCGGTCGTGCGGGACATGATGGCAGGGTTCTCGGGCGCCTTCGCGGCGGCGGGGGCGGGCGTGGTCGTCACGCTGTGCCTCAGCTACCTGCTGCTGCGCCACGACCAGGAGGCCGAAGAGTTTCTCGCGGAGGCCGAAAGCTTCATCGCCAACCGGCTGCTGCCGGTTTCGCAGGCGCTTCGCGACACGGTCAAGCCTCGCGACGACGCCTCGCTGATCCAGAAACTGGTCCACGACCTCGACCGGGTGCTGCTGCAGACGGGCGACCGTATGGCGACGGCCCTGACCCACGCCGAGGCGACCGCCGGGCACATGCGCACCGCCTCCGAGGCTTTGACCGAAGCGGCGCGGAGGATCGACCAGTCTTCCGATGGGATCCGCTCGGCATCGGAACGGATCGTGGATTCGGCGACGAAGATCGAGTCCGGGAACCACCAGATCGCCGCAGCGATCGACGGCAGCCAGAGCCGACTCTCGGAGGCCGTGCAGCGGTCGAACGAGTCCTTCCTCGCCGTCCGCGACGTGGTCCAGGCGATCAGCCCGGTGCTGCGCGAGTCGGTCGAGATCATCGAACAGATGCATCGCGCCGCCCAGATGCTGGGGACGGCCAACGACGCGCTCCGACAGCTGGCGCCCGGGGTCCAACAATCGATCTCGACCGCCGCCGGGCAGATGGCGGGGAGCCTCTCGGCTTCGATGGAGGAGATGAAGGCGGAGTCGGAGGCGGTGCGGGAACTGGTGAGGCGGCACAACGACCTCGTCACCCAGTTGGCGATCCTTATCGACGAGCTTCCCTCTTCGATGACGGTGACGGTCCAGCCGACCACGGCGGATCGACAGGTCGCCGCCGAGTTGACGGAGCTTCGGAAGCAGCTGGCAGGCCCCAGCCAGTCGGAAAACTCGCTCACCCAGGCCATCCGAGCGCTGGTGTATCGCCTCGAATCGACGTCGGGTTCGACCCCCGCGGTTCCAGAGGGTCTGGAGCGTTCTCCGGCAAGCCTCGACCTGAACCCGCTCCTTCAGGAGATGCGCGGACTCCGGGAGGACCTTCATCGGCTGAAGTGGTCGGATCGGCATCAAAAGCGTCGAAGCTGGTGGCCGTTCGGGAGGCGGGAGGCCTCGTGAAGGTGCCGGGCGGCAATCCTTTCGTGGTGCTTGCCGACGTGACGATCGCGCTCTGCTTCATCTTCGCCGTCTACTCGGTCAGCCAGACGATGACGAACAGCCAACTGCTTCTCGGATTCGATCGAACCAAGCGGCAGGAAGCGGCGGCGAGGGACATCCGGGACGCCGTCGCGAACTCCGTCAGCGGCACCGGGTACGCGTTGGTTCGGGCGCAAACGAGGTGGCAGGTCGAGCCGGTCGCCTACCGGAGGCAGAACCCGGGGAAGCTGCCCCGTGGCGCGGATTGGATCCCGCGCCCGGTCTACGAAGACTGGCAGCTGAGGGAGAAGGAGGGCGAATTCGAGCGGCTGTACGCGCAGGTCCAGGCGAACAGCAGCTTCCTCCGGATTAGCAGCTATGATGTCGCGTTCCAGCCGAACTCGTCGAAGCTCACGCCCGCGGGCGTGCGGCTCTATTCGGCGCTGGCGGAGGCGATCAAGCCGCACGCCTCGCAGATCGACTACCTGTTCGTGCACGGCGTCACCGAACCGGAAGAGCCGACGGGAAGCGAAGCGGCAAGCCTCGACCTTTCGGTGAAGCGGGCGCATACCGTCTACTCCCTTCTCCAGGCGAAAAAGCTGGTCATCCCCCAGCCGAAGGGCGACAAGCTGATGCGGGGCGGCGTCTGGTCCAAGTACGCCATCCCTTACGGGACGGGCACCTCGCTCTACCATGGGGTTTCGACGGTGGGACGGGTGGACCTGGTCCTGTTCTTCACCGACCTCAGCAACGCGGACAAGGACCGAAGCGGATGAGCATCGACGAGGTGGTGGGCGCCTGGCCGGATATGACCCCGGGCGAGAGGCTGCGGGCCTGCCACGTTCTCCTGACCCAGGTCGGGCCGGAGGCGCGGCAATTGGGGCTGCGCTCCCCGACCGACCGCGAGGCGCTCCTCGCCTGCCTGCTCGAGGGGTCCGACGAGGCGCTTCGGTCGGGCGACCCGCTTCTGGAGGCGCGCCTGCTGGACCTCGCCGACCGATTGCGGCCTCTCGATCCGGATCGATCGGACAGGCTCGCCGCGCGATGGTCAGCGGAGGGCCGCACGGACTTCCGGGCCGCCGTCTTCTACGTTCACGCGCTGGGCCGGGGCGTCGCCGCCGGCTCGGCGCACGCTTCGGCGATGCGCGACCTGATCCTCGCCGCCGCGCGCGCGCGCCCGGAAAGGGCGGGCTTTCTGCTGGCGGCGATGGACGCCTACGGCATCGGCGGCACCCCCGGCCAGTCGGTCAGGCCATCTCGACCATGATCGGGAAATGGTCCGAGGCGACGTCCGTGTTCGGCGTCTTCACGACCTGGTAGGACGAAAAGCGGTCCAAAAGGTCGGCGGAGGCGAGGAAGTAGTCGAGGCGCACCCGGCAGAAGTTGCCCTCGGCATGGCCGTCCGACGGGACGGTGTAGTCGAGGTTCTTCCCGAGGTGGGCGGCGACGTCCTTGAGCCCGTACATCTCGAAGTCGTCCATCGGGCGCGTCTCCAGCTTTCCGTCCACGGTCAGGTGTCGCGCGCGGTGGTGGGTCGGGATGCCCCAGAAGTTCTCCCTCTCAGGATCGAAAGGAGACAAGGTGTTGAAGTCGCCCGCCAACAGCGCGTGGGCGTCGGGAGCGCCAAAAGCCATGAGGAACGCGGCCTCCTGGATTCGGGCGGGGGTTGCGGCAGGGCAAAGGTGGATGCTGACGAACGTCACGGGCCGATCGAAGCCGGGCGCTTCGGCAGTCAGCATCGCGGCGGAGTGCCAGAAGTGGGTGGACTCGGCCTCGAAGGAGATTGGCTTGACGCCGGGACCGATATAAACGGCGGTGTGGAGGTCGGTATGGGGGGCGAACGCGAGGAACCCTCGAAGGCCGGTATCGCGCTCGAACCGCAGGTTCCTCCTCTGTCCCCACCGGAGGTAATGCTGGAGCTCCTGGCACATCAGCACATCCGGCCGAGCTTCGTTGACGGCCGCCACGAGCTTGTGATACCGCGAGTCGTCGTCTCCGTCGTAACCCCCGAGGAGGGTGTTGTAGCTCATGACTCTCATGACGACCGTATACCCTCTCAATAGGAGCCGTATTCGTGGGCGGCTTCGAAGAAGGCCAGGTAGTTCTCCTCCGTCTGCGGGGAGAGGGGAACGTTGATCGGTGCGGCGGTCGGCATGATGACGTAGCCTCCTCCTCCCTTCGCCGCGTCCATGCATCGCCGGACCTCGCGACGGACCTGGTCCGTCGTCCCCGATTCGAGGAGCCGAAGCTGCAGGTTGCCGAACAGGCACATCCGGCCACCCAATCGCGCTTTCACTTCGGCAAGATCGATGTCCCCGCTCGGTGGGGCCTCGCAGGGATCGAGGGCGTCCGCTCCGGAAGCGGCGATCGAGTCGATCACCTGCCCGATCCGCCCGTGGCAATGGAACCGGGCCTTCCTTCCGAACGAGTGGATGAGGTCGACCTCGTCCCTCACCTGGTCCCGGACGAACCGGTCGAAGAAGGAGGGGGGCAGGTAGGGCGGCGTGGCGTACTCCGGCCCGCAGATCCGGTAAAGGTCGACCGGCGCGACCTCCAGCATGTCCCGCACCATTTGCAGGTTGCGCTCGTGGAGGATCTCCACGGTCCGGGCAAAGTGGCCCGTTTCCGTCATCGCCCACACGGTGAACTCGCCCATCTCCATGAGTTCGGCGGCGTGGATCAGGGCGTCGCCGATCGAGGCCATCACGATGCCGCTCTCGCCGACCTCGCCCCGAATGCGGTCGTAGTCGTCGCAGTGGTGGCGCACCGGCTGATACGGCACGGAGAGGGCTTTATCCACGTCCTCGGGGCTTTTGCACCAGTGCTCGACCTGCCAGACGGTGTTCACGTCGTCGAAGATCTGCAGCGTCTGGGTGAGGTCGCCTTTGGGCGTGTGCATCGTGTTCCGGAACGTCGTGCAGGCGCCGTCGCGCGATTCGACGCTCTCGATCTCGACGGGGTGGGACGAGCAGAGAAATCGCGCGTCCGAACCCGGGTTCCACATCGCCACGCAGTCCGTTCGACTTCGGATCGCGTCCATGAGCCGTCGATACGAGGGCTGGTGGTTCTCCCATGCCTGCGAGTTGCACCCGACCAGTTCGTAGGTCGAGATGGGCACGCGATCGGTGGGTTTGAGTTCCAGAGCGTTCAGGAGCCGCTGCCGCGAGGTCATCGCCTACAGTCTAAGGCTTTGCGAAGGTTCCGACAACGCTTCATGGGGTAGGCGCGCATTCGATTTCGGTCCTCGTCCCGGCGCGTCAGAATGAAACATGCTCGGCATCTTCGCCACGGCGCTCCTCCTGAACCCACCACTCGACCGGCCGGTCGTCGAGTCCGTCTATGCGGTCTCGCCGGACATCATCGGCATCGAGATCAGGGCGCAGGAGGTTCTTCCAAGTTCCCTGGAGCGCTATCGGCCCTTGCCCGGCGACGAGAAGGAGACAAGGTCCGTCCGCGGCAAGTTCCAGCAGATCGGGCTCAAGCGGGACGGCAAGACGATGGGCTGGCTCATCGGCCCGAAGCGGAACTGGCTGGTCCGATTCGAGAAGTTGATCGGTCGGCCGCTCGATACGGACGCCGCCGACAAGTCGGAGTCGTACCGGGTATGGGTCTCCGACCAGGAGGCGGTCGTGCCGGCCGCCGTATACCGGAAGAGCAAGCCGCACGACTGGGTCCAGCCGTCGTGGGAGTTTCCAATGGTGCACCGGATCTACCTTCGGCTGCCGAAGCCGATGGAGATCGGGAAGAACGTCCAAATCTCGTTCCCCGGCGTGGAGGTCTCTTACGGCAAGCCGGCGTTCGAGTTCGATCCGAACGATCTCAGCGAG
>DASWVS010000076.1:0-3750 GCA_036401135.1 Fimbriimonas sp. | reverse complement strand
CGGCACGTCCGAGCGGTTCGCGCCGGTGAAATGGAGCGTCCGCGAGCCGTGGAACGTCGCGCCGCCGGCCGGCAACGGACAAGCGACGGCGCTTGAATCGTCGACCTCGTCGATCTCGAGCCCATGCACCCGCGGATCGTTGCCGATGCTGTGGTGCGGCTGGACCTCGAGGTTCTGGCTGCCGGGGATGAACTGCATGCAGCCGTTCTCGAGGGTCGCTTCCTGGAGCGGGACCCAGATGCTCAGGCTGTTGTAGTCCACGGCCGGGTTCCAGTATGCCTCGTCCTGGTGCCAGGGCGTCGGAGCTCCGGAATGCGCCGGTTTGAAGATCGCGTGGTCGCCGCCGAACTCGGCCTCCTCACCCAGCAGCTGCCGGGCGGCCGCGCGGGCGTTGGCGAACAGCAACCCTTCAATCAGCTCGGGCGCATATTTGCTAGGCCCCAATATCTGCGGGAGCGAAGCCTCCTTCCCTTCCTCGTCGGTGCCGGCGAGATCGAATTGGTCGCCTCGCTCACGTCCGACACGACGGATGAAGAGGTCGTCGTAGATCTCGCGGAGTCGCTCGATCTCATCCGGGGTCGTGAGGGCGCCGATGGCGAGATACCCCTCGCGGTGGTAGAAAGCGACTTGCTCGTCGGTGAGGCGCAAGGTGGGTTGCACAGCCATTTCGCAGGCAGGATAACACAGTTTGCGACAGCGGTGGCGAACATCCCTGCAGATGAAGGAAACGTACCGAAACGCATTCCGCATAATCCTCCTATGCCGCGCGTCCATCTCACCGTCCAGAACAGCGCCCTGGTCGTCGTCGACCTGCAGCCCAGCTTTTTGAAGGCGGTGCACGAAGCCGATCGCGTCCTCCATCGCTCGATCTTCCTGACGCGCATCGCGAACCTGATGGGGATTCCGGTCGTGGCGACCGAGCAATACCCGAGCCGGATGGGGGCTACCGATCCGCGAATGGTCCCGCACCTGGGGGCCGCGCGCATCCTCGGCAAGATGAGTTTCTCTTGCTGCGGCTGTCCCGATTTCACCGGCGCGCTGGGCAATCGGCACCAGATCGTGCTCGTGGGGGCGGAGACCCACATCTGCGTCTGTCTGACCGCGAACGACCTGCTGCAACGAGGCTATCAGGTCGTGGTGTGTCCCGACGCCGTTTCTTCGCGGACGCTCGAGATGCACAAACTGGGCATGGAAAGGATACGGGATGCCGGCGCCGTCCCGTCTCACACGGAGACCGTCGCCTACGAATGGTTGAAAACCGCCGAACATGCGGCATTCAAAGAGGCTCTAGGAATCGTCAAGGAAATGTCATGACACTCACCGAAGCGATCACCGCCGGCGACGTGCAAGCGGCGAGAGACGCGTTCGCCGCCGGCGAGACGGCGGTCGAGGGCGCCCCCTCGGCCATCCTTCTTGCCGCCTACTACGGCAAGCACGAGGTGGCGGAGGCGCTGCGAGCGGCCAAAGGGCAACTGGATATCTTCGAGGCTGCAGCGATGGGGGACCTTCATGTTCTCGAGTCCATCCTTCTCTCCGACCCTCACGCGCACCAGGCCCACAGCACCGACGGGTTCACCCCTTTGGGCTACGCGGCTTACTTCGGGCATCTCGAGGCGGTCCGCCTGCTGTTGAGAAAGGGCGCCTCACCGAATGTCGCTTCCGAAAACCCGCTCCATGTAACGCCTCTCCACTCGGCGTTGGACCAAGGGCGCAAGGAGATGGCGCGCGCTCTGGTCGAGAACGGCGCCGACGTGAACGCCTCCCAGGGGGACGGGTGGACGCCCCTCCATTACTGCGCCCAGAACGGCGACGTCGAAACCGCGAAGTTCCTTCTGGACCACGGTGCCCGCGGGGACGAGCCGAACCGGGCGGGAGCCTTTCCCGCCGACCTCGCCGAAAAAGCCGGCTACGCCGCTTTGGCCGAGATCCTGAGGCCCAAGAGCGCTTGAAGGTTGGTGTCAGGTAGTTTCAAGTGAAGCGATGAAGCTGGGAGAAAGGCTGAAGCGGGGTCTTTGGCGCTATCTGGCGGCCGCGGGGACCGTGGTCGTCGCCACGATGCTTCGCTTGATCCTCAGCAAGTCGACCGGCAACCAGGCGCCCTACATCCTCTTTTATCTCGCGGTTTTCATGACCGCCTTCTATCTCGGCCTCGGTCCCGGCCTCTTTGCCCTTGTCCTGAGCATCTTCGCCTCGTTCTGGGTCTATGGCCAGATCAACCATCATTTCCAGCTCGACGACATCCATCAGCTGCCGCTGCTGCTCATCTTCGCGCTCTCTTGCCTGCTCTTCCTCGCCTTGACCGAGCAGCTTCGCCGCGAGATCGATCGGCGGAAGGCTTTGGAGCGAACCCTCCGGCACAGCGAGGAGACGTTTCGGAGCATCTTCGAGAACGCGGTCGAAGACGCCATGATCCTTACGGACCAGGATCGAAAGATTATCGCGTGGAACACCGGCGCCGAGAACATCACGGGATGGGGCGCGGCGGAGGTCGTCGGAAAAACCGCCGACCTGATCTTTACGGAAGAGGACCAGAAAGCCGAGCTTCCCCAAGCCGAGTCCGAGTTGGCGATCCAACACGGAAGAAGCCAGGACAACCGTTGGCACCGACGGAAGGACGGCACCCGCTTCTGGGCGAGCGGAACCATGAACGTCCTCCGCCACACTTCCGGGTCGCCCCGCGGCTTCCTGAAGATCTTCCGAGACGAGACGGAACGGAAGCGATTGCAGGAGCTTCTGGAGAAATCGAACGAGGAGCTGGAGACGCGGGTGGCTGAGCGCACCTCGCAGCTGGAGAAGGCGGTCGAGGAGCTCGAGGGGTTCACCTATTCGATCTCCCACGACATGAGGGCGCCGCTCCGAAGCATGGTCGCGAACAGCCACATGTTGCTCGAGGACTATGGATCCGAACTCCCGGAGGAGGGTAGGCAGCATCTGGACCGGGTCTCGAAGTCGGCGCTCCGGATGGCGCAGCTGGTTGAGGACCTGCTCATCTTCGCCCGTCTCGGCCAGGCATCGGTCCAACTGGAGGATTGCGACCTGGGGGATATCGCGCGCGACGTCGCCCTGGGTCTCGACCCCGATTGCCGGGTGGAGATCGAGGAGGGCCCGGACATGAGTGCCAAATGCGACGCGGCCTTGATCCGGATGGTTCTTCAGAACCTGATGGAGAACGCGTGCAAGTACCGGCAGAGGGGAGAGGAGGGCCGGATCCGGTTCGGCCGCGAGGCGGAGGCTTTCTTCGTCCGGGACGAGGGGATCGGTTTCGACATGGCGTACGTCGACAAGATATTCCAGCCCTTCGAAAGGCTCCATCGGGACGCCGAGTACCCGGGCACCGGGATCGGCCTCGCCAACGTCAAGCGGGTCCTGGACCTCCACGAGGGCGAAGTTTGGGCCGAGAGCGAGCCCGGCAAGGGCTCCACGTTCTACTTCACCCTGGGCAACCGAAGCAAAGGTGCTAAGCCTTGAAGGCCCCGCTTGTCAGCCCGGCCATGAACGGCTTCGTCGCATAGAGGAACAGCACCAGCATCGGGATGCTGCTCAGGATGTACGCGGCGTACATGTTGCTGTAGTTGGTGGCGACCGCCGACGAACTCATGAGGAACAGGCCCGAAGAGGCGGTGTGGTACTTGGCGTCGGAGTTCGTCACGAAGGGCCAAAGGAAGTTGTTCCACGTGCCGAGGATGTTCGTGACCAGCACCACCGAGATCACCTGCTTCGAAAGCGGCAGCACGAGGTTCCAGTACTGCC
>DASWVS010000075.1:0-3377 GCA_036401135.1 Fimbriimonas sp. | reverse complement strand
CGGCCAGCCGACCTTCGACCAGGTGATCCGGGGCTACAACACCCTCCAGCGCCACCGCGTGGACACGAACGTCCTGACCGTGGTGAACCGACTTAACGGATCCCAGCCGATCCGGACCTACCGCTTTCTCCGCGACCAGTTGGGGGCGCAGTTCGTGCAGTTCATTCCCGTCGTCGAGAGAACGTCGGTCGACGGGCTGCTGTCGCTCGCCGGCCCGCCCAAACCTCGCGTCGTCGAGCCGTCCGGCCATGTGACCGAATGGAGCGTCCTGCCCGATCAGTACGGCCAGTTCCTGGTCGAGGTCTACGACGAATGGGTCCGCCGCGACGTCGGCCGCGTGTTCGTGCAGCTGTTCGACGTCTGCCTCAACGTTTGGTCCGGCCGACCCTCCACGCTCTGCTGGTTCGGCAAGACCTGCGGCACGGCGCTCGCGATCGAACACAATGGCGACGTCTACGCGTGCGACCATTTCGTCTATCCGGAGTTCAAGCTGGGCAACCTTCTCGAGCGTCCGCTCGAGAAGATGGCGCGGTCCCGCGAGCAGAACGCGTTCGGCCAGGCGAAAGCGGCCAGCCTGCCGCAGTACTGCCAGAAGTGCGAGGTCCGCTTCATGTGCAACGGCGAATGCCCCAAGCGCAGGTTCCTCCTCACGCCCGACGGCGAGCCGGGGCTGAACTACCTCTGCGAGGCGTACAAGCGGTTCTTCCGCCATGTCGATCCTTCGATGCGCAAGATGGCGGAGTTGGTGCGCAACCGCCGACCCGCCGCCGACATCATGAACGATGCGCTTTTGAAGCCGACGAACCCCTGAAGACGCCGGCGGCTCGTATCGGTGCAGCGCCTTCAAGGGGTACAACCGGTTCGTCCGATTGCGCGGCGACGCAAGCGGGATCTGCTTTGGCTTCGGCTGGTTGAATGCGATGGCGGCTCATCGATCCGAGGGTGCGAACCCCCCAGTCCCGCTGATCGAGCGGGTGCTTCCTTTCGTTCCCGTGTTCCGGCACTACACCCCTGAAAAGGCCAAGAGAGACTTCTTCGCCGCGCTGACGGTCGCTCTTTTCACCATCCCCCAGGCGATGGCGTACGCGATCATCGCCGGGTTCTCGCCAGCGGCCGGTATCGTCACCGCCGTCGTCGCCTCGATCCTCGGCGCCGCGTTCGGGAGCTCCGAATTTCTCATCAACGGGCCGACGAACGCGATCTCGGTCATGATCGCGGCGAACGTCGCCCTCCTCGCCAGCACCGGGGACCCCAAGGGCATGGTCATCCTGCTGACGCTGATGATCGGGGCGGGCCAGCTCGTCGCATCGCTCTTCAAAGCGGGCGCCTTCACCCGGTTCGTCAGCGAGCCCGTCCTCACCGGTTTCACCGCCGGCGCTGGGATCTATATCGCCGTCAACCAGCTGCCCTCCGCCCTCGGTCTCGAGACGGACTCCGTCGTCCAAGACCTCTTTGGCTGGGTTCCTCCGCACAACCCGCTCTTCGACTATCTCCGGACCATGTTCAGCCTGGCGGAGGTCAACACCAACGCGCTCGGGGTCGCGCTGTCGACCTTCGTGATGGTGCGCGCGCTCCAATGGCTCGAGCCCAGGCTGGGACACCGCATGCGGATTCCCGCGCCGTTCCTCACCGTCGTGGTCGTCGGGATCGGAGCCTATCTGCTCGGCCTCGGCGACCCGTCCGCGGGAGCCGACAAGATCAAGCTCGTGCGCGACATCGAGCCCGTCACCCGCTCCCTGCCCCGGATTGTTTGGCCGGAGCTGAGCTGGGAAAGGCTTTCGATGCTCGCTGCACCCGCCTTTGCGATCGGCCTGCTCGGCGCGGTCGAGGCGATCGCCATCGGCAAGTCGCTTGCCGCCAAGGCGGGGCATCGCTTCGACGCCAACCGGCAGCTGATCGGGGAAGGCGCGTGTAACGTCGGCGCCGCGCTCTTCGGAGGTTTTGCCGCGTCCGGCTCGTTCACCCGCACCGCCGTGAACTACGAAGCGGGCGCGGTCACGCGCGTCTCCTGCATCTTCTCGGGGCTGCTCGTGATGGCGATCGTGATTCTGTTCGCCCCTCTCGCGAACTACATCCCGACCGCGGTGCTGGCGGGCATGCTGATCCACATCGGGCTCAAACTGGTGAACGTCGGCCGGATGAAGCTGATCATCGGTTCGACGATCGCCGATCGCCAGGTACTGGTCGCGACGTTCGTCTCGGTGCTCCTGGTCCCCGACCTCGCGTACGCCCTGTTCATCGGCGTCACCCTCTCTATCTTCAACGCCCTTCGTCGGGCGGAAGGGTTCAAACTCGTCCATCTGGTCGAGAACGAGAACGGGCTGCTGGTCGAACATCCGCTGGAGGAGGACCGGCTTGGCCGCATCGTCACCCTTGACCTTCAAGGCGAGCTCTTCTTCGCGGCCGCCGAGGAGCTCGAACAGCGCCTGAAGTCGATCCTTTCGAACGAAACCCTTTTCATGGTGCTGCGGCTCCAGCAGGCGTACAACATGGACGTCACCTTTGCCGAGGCGATGGACTCCGTGGGCGCCTACGCTCGCGCAAGGGGAGGAAGGCTGATCCTCTCCGGGGTGCGGCCGGGGATGTACGGCACGCTCGAGCGCGCGGGCGTCGTGCGCCATCTGGGCGAAGAGGCGGTGATCCGGCATGAGCCCACGCTCCTCGGGTCCACTCACCGCGCCATCGATCTCGCCGAGTCCCTCGCGGCCGAGCCGCGCGAACCGGCGCGGGCTTCAGACTGAAGGCGACGCCTCGCCGACGAAGTCCGGAAGCTCCTCGGGCAAGAAAGTCCCCTTGCGCCGAAGGGTCCCCCTGACCTGGTCTCCGTCGAACTCGAACGCCAGGTGGACGTTCATCGGCGAGGAGACGTCGCAGACCTTCGCCTCGAACCGGCGAGTCCCGGTCCAGCCGCCCTTGCACGCTACCTCTCGCGCACCGAAGAGCCCTCGGCTCGGAAGCCAGCGGTCCGGGGCGACGGCGATCTGATGGTCCCCTTCCGCGTCGCGCAGACAGAGGGCTTGCCTCTCCCCTTCGAGCTCCAGTCGTACCGATTCGATCGGGCTCTCCCCGTCGGCTCGAGTGTACGTTCGAGAAAGAACGCCTCTTGGCGCGCTGCCGGCGCCCGAGGGTGCCGGCAGCTGCAAGCCCTCGACCGCCTCCGGCTCGATCCCGAGCATCCCGGGGAGCAGGTGCTCCCAGACGGCGTCGAGAACACCCTGCAGGTCGTTGGACGAGGCGGTGATGGCGACGACCGCGTTCTGGACGGGCATGACGAGGCAGAACTGCCCGAACGCCCCGTCTCCGCGATAGGCCCCGTGGCGGGATCTCCAGAACTGGAAACCGTAGCCCTGCGCCCAGTCGCTGTTCGGGTCGTCGCC
>DASWVS010000074.1:0-2570 GCA_036401135.1 Fimbriimonas sp. | reverse complement strand
CATCCAAGTTTGCCTGTGCGGAAAGAGCGGCTCGTATAGCTTCAGAAGGATGGCCGAACACGCAGAAAAGGGCGTCGCCTTCGCCTCGATGCTTGAGTACAAAGCCCCCGTGGGCAGCTACGGCGTCGTCGATGATCCGGTTATGTCGGGCAACAGCATGCGCCATGGACTCTGCGTCCCGCTCCCAGAGCTTGGTGCTCCCTTGGATGTCGGTTAGGAGAAAGGTTACGGTTCCGGTTGGCAACGAGCGCATCGGCTGTTATCGCCATTTTACGGTAGGAACCGGGTTCCTGACGGAGGAAGGTACACCGATCTTGCGGCACGCAACGACGCCCCCGATGGGTTCGCACAAAGGATGGAGCGATGTCCGAGGAGTCCCAGATCTTCCTCTGGTTCCTCCCTCAAATCCAATCCGGTATCATCTGTAGGTGACCGAGGCGTTGTCCGACGATCGGCTGAAAGAAGAGTGCGGCGTCCTTGGCGTCCGCGTGACGGATCAGGACGCAGCCCGCGTCGCCTTCTTCGGCCTCTTCGCGCTTCAGCATCGTGGGCAGGAATCCGCCGGCATCGCCGTCAGCGACGGCTACCGGGTGCGCATGCATAAGGATATGGGCCTGGTCAACCAGGTCTTCAACCCCGAGATCCTCGAGGGTCTCCCCGGCCACATGGCCGTCGGCCACACCCGCTACAGCACCACCGGCGCGAGCGTCCTCCGCAACGCCCAACCCGTCTTCTGCCAGAGCCTGGTGGGCGAGATCGCCGTCGCCCACAACGGCAACCTCATCAACGCCAGGGAACTTCGCGAGGAGCTCGAGGCCGAAGGCGAGCACTTCGACAGCTCGTCCGACTCCGAAATCCTCGCCCGCATCCTCGTCCGCCACATGGACCGGAGTCCCGAGGAAGCGGTCGCCGAGGTGATGCGCCGGGTCCGGGGCGCCTACAGCGTGACCGTCCTGACGCCGAGGGTCATGATCGGTTTTCGAGACCCGAGCGGCATCCGCCCGCTGATCGCCGGTCGGATCGGCGACGGCTACATGATCGCCAGCGAGAGCTGCGCCTTCGGGCCCGTGGGCGGCAAGCCCGAGCGAGAACTGGGACCCGGCGAGATGGTCGTGGTCGATGCGGACGGGATGCGATTTTCGCAGGGTCACGAGCCGGAACGTGGCGGCATGTGCCTGTTCGAGTTCATCTACTTCGCCAGGCCCGACTCGGTGATGTATGGGACCTCGCTCTACGGCGTGCGCGAGCGCATGGGCGAGAACCTCGCCCGGGAGCATCCGGCCGAAGCCGATATCGTCGTCCCCGTGCCGGACAGCGGCATCCCGGCCGCACTGGGCTATAGCCGCTACAGCGGCATCCCTTACCGCGAAGGGATGATGAAGAGCCGTTATATCCACCGCACCTTCATCTCTCCCGATCAGAGGCTTCGAGAACTGGGAGTCAGGATGAAGCTCACGCCGCTCGAGGACCACATCCGTGGCCAGCGGATCGTCCTCGTCGACGACAGCATCGTCCGCGGCACGACGACCAAGCAAATCGTCAAGCTCATGTTCGAGAGCGGCGCCAAGGAGGTCCACGTCCGCATCACCGCGCCGCCGATCAAGTTTCCCTGCTTCTACGGGATCGACATGGCGAGCAAAGGCGAGCTCGCCGCTTCCAAGATGTCGGTGGAGGAGCTCGGGGAATACATCGGCGCCACGTCGCTTGGCTTCCTCAGCGTTCCTGGCGCCGTCGCCGCCGTCGATCGGGACGGCCGCTTCTGCCTCGCCTGTTTCACCGGCGACTATCCGATCGCGGTGCCGGCCGACATGACCAAGCACGCGTTCGACGAGCCGCCGGACGTCGGTCAATTTGCGGGGCTCTCCCACGGCCAGCCTTCGCTCCTCACCGACTAGACCGATGCGGCGCGTCCTGATCGTTCTGCCGAACCTCCTTGGCCAGCCGGGTGAGGCGACGCCCCTCCAAGGCGCGCTGCCGAACCTCGAGATCCTCGCAGAAGCAGGAACGGTAACCAAGATCGCACCTCTTCCGGATGTAGAAACGCCGGAAGCGCTCTACCTGGGCATGGCCCCGGATCAAGGCCAGCTTCGGCAAGGGCCTCTCACCGTCGCCGCTCTTGGCCAAGACCCGCCGGATCGATCGACCCACTTCCACCTCTCGCTCGCCTCGCTCCACGACGGAATCCTATCCTTTCCCCAAATCGGAGCCCACCCCGCCGCCCTGGTGCGGATGTTGCCGAGGCTGAATACGAGAACGTTGACGCTGCTGCCGGGGATCCGTACCGACCACGCCCTCGTATGGGAAGGCC
This sequence comes from Fimbriimonas sp., assembly GCA_036401135.1. Classification (GTDB taxonomy): domain Bacteria; phylum Armatimonadota; class Fimbriimonadia; order Fimbriimonadales; family Fimbriimonadaceae; genus Fimbriimonas. Next base: position 262 of record DASWVS010000074.1, on the reverse strand, counting down.
TCGGCGACCTGTCGACCGTCTCACCCCCGCGGGCGGGAGGGCGACCGATACGCGACTGCCTGCCCGAAGGCGACAACGAGCCGGCGCTTCGCAGGCTCATCGACGACTCGGTGAACCTCCTTGCCGAATCGGACGAGAACCGGATCCGGGAGGAGGAAGGGTTGCCGCCGCTGAACATCCTGTGGCCGTGGGGCCACGGAACGTGCGTCCCGGTTCCGAACCTCTGGCTCGAGCGCGGCGAGAGGGCGCTCGTCATGGGGGC
>DASWVS010000073.1:0-6035 GCA_036401135.1 Fimbriimonas sp. | reverse complement strand
GGAATCGAGCAGGGGGAGAATCGGCAGTTCTCCTCCTGGCTTGCCTACAAACTGCCCAGGGAGAAGGAGCTGCGCAAGACCGTGTTCGAGGTCCACAACCGCATGGAGGCCTTCTTCGGTGCGGATGCCGAGACCGACACCGGGCAGACCCACCTCGAACAGATGTTCGACTAGACTACGGGCTGAAGGCCTGCCGTTCACGCCAGGCTTCATGGACGTTGAACTTTGGTTGCCACCCCAGTTCGCGCTTGATCCTCTCGCTGCTCGCCCAAGCCCCGAAGTCGGGAAAGCCGGCGGGCAAGGACAGGTCCGGCCAGACGTGCGACAGGTAGTCCCGCGTCGTCTCGAGGCTCGCGATGTCGTTGGCGAGGACGTTGTATTCCCGCACCGTTCCCGGCGACCGCCGCTCCAGCGCCAGTCGGAACGCATCGCACAGGTCGTCGATGAAGACGTAGGTTCCGTAGCCGTCGCGATCCTCGCGGTGCCGCTTCAGACGGCCCACGAAGTCGTCCCATGACCACCACATCCCCATCACGCCGGGGAAGCGGAGCGCCGTAGCCGTGAGAAATGGGTTCTGGACCGTCATCATCCGCAGGTAGCCCTCGTTCGCGACCTTGCTCAGGGCGTAGCCGTTCTGCGGCCGCAGCGGATGGGCCTCGTCCAACGGCAGGTATTCGGGCGGGATGCGACGGTCTCCCCAGCATCCATAGATCTGGGCGGTGCTGGCGTAGACGATCCGATCGACGCCGTGAAAAGCCGCCGCCTGGAACACCGTGGAGGCGATCCGGGTGTTGTTGGCATAGATCTCGTCCGGCGGGAACGGGCCCCACATATTGGGGATCTCGCCGAGGTGCACGACCGCGTCGATGCCCTCCATCAGGCGCATCACCTGCGCCCGATCGGTCAAGTCGGTGTAGATCCACCGGAAAGCGCGGTCGGAAGGCGGCTTGAGGTCGACGCCCACGACGTCGTAGCCGTACTCGGACAGGACGCGCCCGAGTTTGGAGCCGATGCCGCCTCCGGCACCGGTAAGAAGAATGCGTTCTTGGCTCATCTCGTTCAACGCGGCGCTCACATCCTCGTCAGAGCCGTTCCTATTGTGCCACCTCCAACACCCCCGCCGGCTCGACTGCCTCCCCGGCGAGGAACGTTGTCAGTCGCACGACAAAAAGTACAAAAACTTCCTCCTCGCAGGGAGGTCTGGAATTGTTGCACTTCGGTTCGCCTCCGTGGCCCGGGGCGAGCTTCCGCTCGCGCTCCCTAGTCGGGGTCGGCCATTCCGAGGGCTTTCAAGTCGCCGACGTCGAGCGACCGCCTCGAGCCATAGTCGAGCAGCTTCTCCCGGGTGTCGAAGATGTCGAGGTTTCGCATCGCCAGCTGGCCGATCCGATCCTCGGGCGAGAACTCGCTCTCCACGTTCTCCATCGACAGCTTCTCCGGGTGGTAGGCGAAGCCCTCGCCGGCGGTGTCGAGGATCGTATAGTCGTCCCCCCGCCGCAGTTCGAGCGTCACTTCGCCGGTCACCACGGAGGCGATCCATCGCTGCAGGCTGTCCCGGATCATCAGCGACTGGGGGTCGAACCACCTGCCCTCGTACAGCAGCCGGCCGAGGCGGCGACCCATGGAGCGGTAGTTTTCGATCGTGCCTTCGTTGTGGATGGCGTTCACGAGGCGCTCGTAGGCGATGTGGAGCAGCGCCATACCCGGGGCTTCGTAGATCCCCCGGCTCTTCGCCTCGATGATACGGTTCTCGATCTGGTCGGACATGCCCAGGCCGTGCCTGCCGCCGATCTCGTTGGCCTTGTAGACCAGGTCGACGGGCGAGAGGTCCTCACCGTTGATCGCCACCGGCCAGCCGTCCACGAACTTCACGGAAACCTTCTCCGGCGGGATCGACACCGAGGGGTCCCAGTGCTTGACGCCCATGATCGGCTCGACGATGTTCAGGCCGTTGTTCAGGAACTCGAGGTCCTTCGCCTCGTGGGTCGCTCCCCAGATGTTGGCGTCGGTGCTGTAGGCCTTCTCCTTCTTGTCGCGGTAAGGCAGGTTGTGCGTCTCGAGCCACTCCGACATCTCCTTCCGCCCGCCCAACTCGCCCACGAACCGGGTGTCGAGCCACGGCTTGTAGATCCGCAGCTCCGGGTTCGCAAGGAGGCCGTAGCGGTAGAACCGCTCGATGTCGTTCCCCTTGTAGGTGCTGCCGTCGCCCCAGATCATGACGCCGTCTTCGGCCATCGCCCGCACCAGGAGCGTGCCGGTGACGGCGCGCCCGATCGGGGTGGTGTTGAAGTAGGTCTTCCCCGCCGAAGTGATATGGAAGGCGCCGCACTGGAGGGCGACCAGTCCCTCGCGGACCATCTCCTCGCGGCAATCGACGATCCGCGCCTTTTCCGCCCCGTACTGCAGCGCCCGGTCCGGGATGCTCTCGACGTCGGTCTCGTCGTACTGGCCGAGCAGGCCGGTGTAGCAGTAGGGAAAGGCGCCCCGCTCGCGCATCCAGTTCACAGCGACGGAGGTGTCGAGGCCGCCGGAGAAGGCGATACCGACCTTCTCGCCAACGGGCAGAGCCATCAGAATCCGGGAGGACATCGAGATTCAGAGTACCCGGAGGCTCTCAAACCGGCGGCCTTTCGCTTTTTAGACCAAGTTGTTAAACTGCAGGCGATGTTTGCCAAATCCTTGCTTCTCGGCATCCTTTTGCTACAGGGCTCAGCCGGCTATGAGACCCACTTCAGGGCGGCCGAGGCGGCGAAGGCGGCGGGGGACATGGCGCGGATGGAAGCCGAGCTCACGAGCGCCTTTCGCTTCGGTGACGGGAACGAATACGCTTGGAGGAGTCTCGCGTGGGCGCAGATGCGCCAAGGCAAATGGCGCGAGTCGCTCCGATCGGCGGAAGAGAACGTGCGACGCAACGGCGAGACGAGCTGGAGCCTGAGACAGCTGTTCGAATCCGCAATGGCAGCCGGAGACCGTCCACTCGCGGAATCGGCGTTAGCCCGGGAATCCCGCCTCGACCCGAAGAAGAGGGACGCCGACCTTTCCGAGGACCGACGACGACTCCGCGCCGCGAGCCGGCCTACGACCTATGATCTTTCCTGGACGCTCAAGGTGGCCGATTTCCCTCGGCAGAAGGGGAAACTCGTCGTCCATGTCCCGCTGAGACGGCACCTCTGGCAGACCGCGAGAACTTGGGTCGAAGGGGCCAAAAGCTCGCGGACCGAGCACATCGGTGGCAGGGACGTGATGTTCATCGATCCCGGCGACCAGGAGCAGATCACGCTGCGATCCAGCGTCGTCCATCGTCCCGACCTGCGCGGACCCTCGATCTATGCGCGGGCGAACCACCCGTTCCGCAAATCGATGGACAAGGCACTGCTGGGGCCGTTCAAAAACCGAGTGGAATACGATCCTCTCGACCCGGAGCTTCAGAAGATCGTCGCCGCTTTCCCTCCCGGCAATCCTGCCGAGAAGCTACAGTCCGCGCTGGACTGGCTCGCGGCGAACGTCAAGTATGTGGACGGCTATCCGGATGACCTTGCCTCGATCCTGAAGAACCGGAAAGGCGTGTGCCATCACCAGAGCAACCTGCTTGTGGCAATGTGTCGGGCGATGGGAATCCCGTCGCTCGTCGCCCACGGCGTCAGCCTCTCCCCCGGCCCGGCGGTTCTCAAGGACGTTCAAGCGAGCCACGGTTGGGTGGAGGCTTACCTGGACGGAGTTGGATGGGTCGGCGTGGAACCTCTCGATCCCAACTCCTTGCGCTTCTTCCGAAGCGGCTACCTCGTGGTTGCGGCCACTGGCCACGGTCCAAAGGACGACCACTTCACCCGTCATCTGGACGATGGGACGTTCGTTGAAGGAATCCAGGGACTTCCGGTGAACGGGATCGCCAAACTCGACTAGTCCCGCTTCCTCGGAGGTGCGTCCAGCCAATGCAGCCATCGATAGCGCTGGGCGATCGATTGGGAGGACGAGTGCGAGTCCTCGACTCCAAAGAGGAGCACCATCGCCGCCAATGCGGCAACCGCCGCGGCGAATCCCCACATCGCTCGCAGGCTGGTGTGCTGCGACACGACCCCCATCATCATCGGACCGGCCGCCATCGCAAGCCCAGCCGCGGCGGCAAGCCGGGCCTGGCCCATCCCCTTCGCATTCGCGGGGGCCATGTCGTTCGCGAAGGCCACCGCCACTGCGCCGACGATGCCGAAGTTCAGGCCGTGCAGCGACTGGACGGCGGCGATCCATGCGGGGCCTGTCGCCGGGATATAGAGCAGCAGCCGGAGCGGGAGCAGAAGGAAGGCGATCGCCAGGGCCGGGCGCCGGCCCCAGGTGTCGGAGAGGGCACCGGAGCGGGTCATGACCAGCACCTCGATGACGACGCCGCCGGCGAACACGCCGGTGATCCAGGGGCCGGTCGCACCCAGCGACTTCAGGTACAGGCTCAGGTAGGGGGAAGCGCCGTAGAGGGCGATCGTGTAGAGGAAATAGGCAACGAGGAAGCGCTTCAAGTTGGCGGGGATCGGCCCCTTTGTCGCGGGCGCTTCCCCTTCGGCGTTGCGCCGATCCGGCAGGAACAGGGCCAGCAGCGCCACGAGGAAGAACAGGAGCGGCCCGACCCGGAAGAGGGGGTCGAGCATCGACCGGGCGATCTCGCCTTCGCGGGGGATCCGGACGAAGTATCCAGACAGCAGCGACACGAGGATGTAGCCGACGGAGCCCCACACGCGATAGGAAGCGTACGTGGCGCCGCCGTGGGACTCGCGCACCATCCGGCCGACCAGCACGCCTCCCGCCACCTGTAAGTAGGTGATCCCGTTCGAGCCCAGCGCGGTGAGGATCAGGATGTCGATCGTGGTGCGGGCGAAGGGGTAGCCGAGGTAGGCGAATCCCGCGAGCAGGGCGGAGCCGAAGACGAACGGCAGCCGGCGGTCCCAGAGGTCGGAGAGGCGCCCCAGCAGCGGCTGGAAGAGGAGCGCGGTCCCGGCGGAGACGCCGGTCACGAGACCGATCTCGGTACGGTCGAGGCCCATCGACGCCATGTAGAGCGGAACGAAGGGCTGGAGAAAGCCGAAGGTCGCGGTGACCAGGAAGAGGTAAACGGAGATGCGCCAGCCAGCGCTCGTTTTCCCAGTTCCTTCGCGCGGCATGTCTCTATTGAGGCACATCGGGGAGGGGTGTTTGCCGGGGGCGGGAAGCCTCGGCAGGGGATGATTCGGGTTCTGGCGCTTGAAGGCTGGCGGGGCTGCCGAGGCAACGGTCGGATCATTCGGTTTCGCTTTTGAGGCGGGCTGAAGCCCGCGGGCCTTGTGCGGCCTGAAGGCCGCGCTCCTTTTTGTTATTCCGGCGATGGGGTTGGTAAGAGCATCGAAGATGCGTTACGGTTCGGTTAAGCTGTGGTTGGTTGAGGTTCTCTATCGTCATGCCGCTGTTTCCTGCCCTGTCGGTTCTCGTTCTCGCACAAGGTATCCAGGTTCCCACCGGGGAGCGGATCGCCGACCTGCCCTCGCTCGAGTTGGGCGAGCGGCCGCTCGACTTCGTTTCGGCTCCGGATCGGCGGAGGCTGTACGTGAAGACGCATCAGTCGCTCGTCATTGTCGAGGGCCAGAAAGTCGTGCAGTCCCTGCCGATGAACGGGTCGTCGATGCACGGGCTGCTCCTCTCGAAGGACGGAACCAGGATCTATGCTACCGATGCCGCCTCGAACGTCCGGGTCGCCAAGGTGGGTGATCGGCTGGAGTGGCTGCCTTCGCTGGCGCTTCCGGAGCCGGCAGCGAAGGGCAGCGCCTACGGGTGCGGGCTCGCGGAGCTTCCGAACGGGCACCTCGCGGTGGCTTCGTCGCGCGGCAACGAGGTGGCGATCCTCGATCCGGCGCGCGGGTCGACGGTCGCGCGGATCAAGGTGGACGTGGCGCCGTACGACGTCAAGCTGGCCCCGGACGGCAAGACCCTCGCGGTCACGTGCTGGAGCGTCCCGGCGGAAGGGCGCGGCAAGACCGCCCCAACCTCGGGGACCCCGATCCCCATTACGAGCAACG
>DASWVS010000072.1:0-5805 GCA_036401135.1 Fimbriimonas sp. | reverse complement strand
GTAGAACCCTTCGAAGTTCGTCGACTTCGCCGCAGCCCGAACGGTCGAGCCCCAGTGCTGGTACCACTGCGTCTCGACCTCGGCGTTGGGCAGCGCCGGCATCTTCGGATGCAGCAGCATCTGCCGGGACTTGATGTACGGCTGGATGCTCTTGCTCCAGGGGTAGAAGCCGTCGTCGTCGCTGCGGGTGGAGAGCACGAAAACGTCCTCGTTGTCGGCGGCATAGCTCAAGTGCGCGAGGCCGAGCTGGCGAACGTTCGACAGGACCTGGGTGTCTTTGGCCGAGTCCTTCGCCTGTGCGAAGACCGGGAACAGGATCGCCGCGAGGATCGCGATGATGGCGATCACAACTAAAAGCTCGATCAGTGTGAATGCTTTCCGATACAACGAACCGTCCTCCGCAGACCTGGGCAACGACAGACTCGCAGAACTCTGCCAATCGGTCTATCGGTAGAGGATACTGACGTTCGTTAGGGCCTGTAACAAATTGGCCCGCTCTTGCGCAAGAACAGGCCAATTTGGATAGCTTGTCGGATAAATCAGGCAGATTTCAGCGGCCCGAAACATCCTCGCTGCCGGTCTTTCCTTCGAAGCTCTCGCCGGCATGGGGCATCGGAACGTCCTCTACCGCCGGCCCCCGGTCGCCATGGTCGAAAAGCACGTCGTCCCCGCCGAGCGGATACTCCTTCCTCAGCGGGAAACCGACCCAGTCGTCGGGCAACAGGAAGCGCGTCGTCTGCTCGTTGCCTTCGAACGCGACGCCGAACAGGTCGTTGACCTCCCGCTCCGGATACTCCGCGCCCAACCACACGTCCTTCAGGGTCGGAACGCTCTCGCCGTCGTTCACCCCGACCTTGAGGAAAAGCCTCGAGTTGTACTTGAGCGACATGATGTTGTAGACGACCTCGAATCGCTCTTCGAAGTCCCGCTCGTGTTCCCACGTCGAGTAGTCCACCCCGAGACACTCGCTGAAGTAGGAGTATTCGAGCTCCGGATCCTCTTTGAGGAACGTCGAGACCTCGACCAGGCTCTCCTTCCGAAGGCAGAGGAACGTCTCGCCTCGGAACTCCTTCACTTTGAGGATCGCGTCCGCGAACCGCTCGCGGACGCGCACCGCCTCGAGCCGCTCGTTCTCGATCATCGGATATGCCACTACTTCGTCCCTCCGCCGACGCCGACCATCGAGTGCTCCTGCGGAGTTACGACGACCCTGCCGTCGGACACGTTGAGCAGCGAGTCGGTGTCGTCCCAGTCGATCGCGTTCACCTTGAGCATGTAGGCGTAGCCCAGTATCCACGTGACCATGTAGCTGAGGAAGTAAGCGAGGCTGGAGGTCTGAAAGTCCAGCCCGCCGTCTTTGAAGACCGTCATCCAGCTCCACAGGAACACGACTTCGATGTCGAACAGGATGAAGACGATCGCGACCAAATAGAACTTGATCGGGAACCGTTCGCGCGCGTCGCCCACCGGCTCGACCCCGCACTCGTAGGGGCTCGCCTTGTACGGCGTGACCTTCTTGGGGCCCAGCAGCCAACTGAGCGTGACCATCGCGCCGCATAGCAGCGCCGCCACCGCGACGAGCACCAGAATCCCGATGTACTGGCCTTGCATGGGCTTCAGTCTACCTTTGGCCCAGCGCCTCCAGGCCCAGCCGGTAGAAGAGATGCGCATAGATCCGGCTCATGCGGAAAAGGCTCTCGATCGCCAGGCGTTCGTCGGTCTCGTGCGCCGCCCCGTCCCCTTCCCAGCCGGTGCCGATGCTGATCGTGTTGGCTACAGCCCTCGCGTAGGTGCCGCCCCCCATGCTGCCCGGCTCCTTGCGCTCCCCCGTTTCGGCTTCATAAACGTCGATGATCGTCTTGACCAGGGGATGGTCGGCAGGGAAGAACAGGGGCGGACTGTCCCGGACGACGCTGAGCTCGAACCGGCTCGTGTAGGTCGCCAGCTTCCTCATGCACTTCTCGCGGAGCATCTCGCCCGTCCAGGTCACCGGATAGCGGATGTTGAACAGAAGATCGATCTCCCGGCCGTCGAGTTTCACGATCCCCAGGTTGCAGGTGAGGTCCTGGCTCTCGTCGTCCGCCCCCGCGATCCCGAGCCCCGCTCCGCCGACGTGGGTCAGCGCGAGCAGCTCCTCGAAGAACGTCTTCGCCGAGAGCGGCGCGATCTCTGCCAGGAACCGGAGCGCGCGGATGGCGGCGGAGTCGCCGGAGAACGGCGAGCTGCCGTGCGCCGCCTTCCCGATCGCATATACCCCGAGCAAGTTCCCGTCCCACGCGAAGGTGACGTTGCGATCCCAGGCGTCGGCAAGGTTGCCCTCGACCTCCGCGCGGACGTCCGGATCGACCCGCACCCGTGCCGAACAGGAGTCGATAACGATGTTCGGCCGCTGACCGCCCTCGAGCTCGACCAGCGCCATCGTCGATTCCGGGACCGTCGCCGCGACTTCGAGGTTGGCGATCCCCTTCTCGCGGTTGTAGCATGGCCAGCCCGAATCCGGCGCGACTCCAAACGTCGGGGCTTCTTCGGTCTCGACGTACCGATGGACGCACCCGAAGCCGGACTCCTCGTTGCAGCCGAAAGCCTGCCGGTAACGGACCTCAAGGTCCGGAAAGCACTCCTTGATCGCGCGCATCGCATAGAAGGAAGCCATGGTGGGCCCCTTGTCGTCGGTGGCGCCGCGCGCGTAGACGTAGCCGTTTTCGATCTCGGCGCCGAACGGATCGTGCTTCCATCCCGGACCGGTGGGAACCACGTCCAGATGCCCGAGTGACATCACCAGCGGGCCTCCCCGTCCAAAGTCCGCGTAACCAAGATGGCCCTCCAGGTCCGTCGTCTTCATTCCGTATTTCTCGGAAAGCGCCAGCGCAAGATCCAGCGCACGCCGGTTCTCTCTGCCGTAAGGCGCGTTCGGCTCGGGGTCGCTTTCGAGCGACGGGATCTTGAGCATCGCGACATAGTCGGAAAGAAGCTCTGCCTCGTGGTCTTTCAGCCATGCGGCCAGCTTGGCTACGTTCGGGTCGCCCATCGTCCGAGGTTACCCAGACGGCGGAAACTCTCGATCGCTGCTTCCGACAGCCTTGGAATTGCGCACCTCGCGCTCGGATCGGCGTCTCATAATGTTGAGGCGGATATCATCTGATCTCGCCGCGTCCGGCTGATCTGACATGAAGACCATTCCAGGACTTTTCATCCTTCCATTTCTCCTCGCCCCGGTGGCCTCCAAGGCGGTCGAGGTCACCGCCGAGAGCGCCATCGTTATGGACGCCGGGAGCGGCCGGATCCTGTGGGAGAAGGACGCCGAAAGCGCGCGTTTCCCGGCCAGCACCACAAAGATCATGACGGCGCTGCTCCTGATCGAGAGGACCCGGCCGGAGGAGGTCGTCGTCGCGCCGCCCGAGATCAAAGAAGTCGGCGAGTCGAGCATGCACCTCAAGCCGTGGGAGAAGGTCAAGTCGAAGGACCTCCTCTACGCCATCATGCTCCGCAGCGCGAACGATGGAAGCTACGCGGCTGCCAAGCACATCGCCGGATCCATCCCCGCGTTTGCCGAGCTCATGAACCAACGGGCCCGCGATCTCGGCTGCACCCGGACGAACTTCCAGAACCCCAACGGCCTCAACGACCCCAAACACGTCACCTCGGCCCACGACCTCGCGCTCATGGCGCGCGAGGCGATGAAGTATCCCGAGTTCCGGGAGGTCGTCGGGACCTTCAAATTCCAGATCGAGCGCAGCATCAACAAAGCCGACCGCGTCATGGTCAGCCGAAACCGACTGCTGAAAAAGGACCCCACGGTCGAGGGGATCAAGACCGGGTACACCCGCCCCGCCGGATACTGCTTCGTCGGCGCCACCAGCCGGGAGGGGTACCGCGTGATCACGGTCGTCCTCAAGAGCGGAAACTGGCTGGAGGACACCGAGAAGCTGATGAAGTACGCCTTCGAGTCCTTCGAGAAACGGGACAAGGTCGCTGCCGGCGAGCGCGTCGCCACCGTCCTGCTGCCGAACGCTTCCGAGAAGGTCCCGGTCGGCGCACAAACAGAGGCCTACGCCCTCGCCCGTAGGACCGATGCGAGTCCGGTCGAACGAGAGATCGTGCTGCGTGAAGGCGTCCGGGCTCCTGTGCCCCGGGGAACGGTTGTCGGGGACCTCGTCATGCGGGACGGAGTCGGCTACCGCCATGAGGTGCCGGTCGTCGCCCTGCAGGACGTTCATTCGCTGGGAATCGTGAACCGTGCAGGCCAGAATCCGAGCTTCCTGTTCGTCGGGGGTGTACTCTGCGGAGGGGCTTTCTGGATGAGGTCCCGTGCCCGAAGGAGGATCGCCAGACATGCAAGGAAAACAACGAGGCTCCCGGAGCGCGGCGTCTAGCTCCCGACGTCGTCCCCCCGCGAAGCGAACGGCAAAGCCGGAGGCCGCGAAGGCGGCGAGTTCGGAACCCGCCGAGAAGGGCGCCGAGCGTCTTCACGTGAGGATCGCGCACTCGGGCCTCTGTTCGCGAAGGGCCGCCGAGCAAATGATCGTCGAGGGCCGCGTCGAGGTCAACGGGGAGATCGTCACCGAGCTCGGCCGCAAAGTGTCCGAGGAAGACGAGGTCCGGGTCGACGGCCAGCCGATCGGCACGGCCAAGCTCTACACGATCCTTCTCAACAAGCCCACAGGGGTCGTCACGACCCTCCACGACCCCCAAGGGAGGACCACGATCGTCAGGTTCCTTCCCGACTATGGGGTCCAGCTCAAGCCCGTCGGGCGCCTCGACATGGACACCGAAGGCCTGTTGATCTGTACCAACGACGGAGAGTTGGCGCACCGGCTGACCCACCCCCGGTACGGCGTCGAGAAGGAGTACCAGGCGGTGGTCCGCGGCATCGTCAACGAGGATTCCCTGGAAAAGCTTCGCCGGGGCGTCTATATCGAGGGCGGCAAGACGATGCCTGCCAAGGTCGAGGTGATCCACGCCGAGCCGAAGACGGACACCACCGGGCTTCGAATCGTCATCCACGAAGGCCGAAAGCGCCAGGTGCGCCTGATGTGCGAAGCGGTCGGCCACCCGGTCGTCACGCTGAAAAGGCTTCGCGTCGGGCCGCTCCGGATCAAAGGGATGCGGGTGGGCGAGGCGCGGCTTCTGGGTAAGAAAGAGGTCGACGACCTGCGGGGGCTCGTGGGGCTCCCGCCGGCCTAGCAGGTTAGGCGATTCCCAAACGTCGGATGCCGTCCCTCAGCCGACTCACGTTGAAATTGATGAGCAGCCCCGTGGGGAGGCTCGACAGCTTCAGGTACGTCAGCACCTGGGCCTCGTGGATCGGCAGAAGGGTTTGCACCGCCTTGATCTCGACGAGCAGCCGCTCCTCCACCACGAGGTCCAGTCGGTATCCGCAATCGATCCGGTACCCCTTGTAGGCTACTGGAAGCCGCTGCTGGCGCTTGAACGCGAGGCCCTGGAGCGCGAGTTCGAACGCCAGGCACCCTTCGTAAGACGATTCCAGCAGCCCGGGCCCTAGCGCGCGGTGAACCTCCAGCGCCGCCGACAGGACCTGTCGGCTCAGCGAGTCCGGATCTCCTGACGGCCAATACGGCTGTCCTGATGGGGTCGCAGCGGCCACGTAAGACAAAGTTTACTGCACAAAGTTGTGCGTAAACATGTCTACAGTTTTTCGACCTGCGAGAAATCGAGCTCGACGGGCGTGTCGCGTCCGAAGATGTTGATGAGGACGCGCAGCTTCTCGCGGTCCGCGTTGACCTCCTCGATTTTGCCGGTGAAGTCGCTGAAAGGGCCCTCGACGACCCGAATGGCGTCCCCTTT
>DASWVS010000071.1:0-2630 GCA_036401135.1 Fimbriimonas sp. | reverse complement strand
GACGGCAAGCTTCGGCTGATCGCCACGGGCGTCGGCGAGGCCGCGACGGCGGTCTGCTTCGCGAAGGTCCACACCGATCCGACCGCGAAGTTCTTCCCCGGCCACTCGTCCGAGATGGACGCGATGCCCGGCGCGACGCCGGCGGCCGTCTAGGGATGAGGGAGGGCGTGGGCGCGGGACGAACCCCGGCGCCGGCATCCTCCCTCAAACTATAATCAGCACGTGCAGCCGCCGAAACGCATCGAAAGGACCACGGTTCGGCGGGTCGTCCGGCTCTTTCAGCCGTACCGGATGCTGGTCCTTTGGACCGTCCTCCTCGTCCTGCTGAGTGCCGGGCTCGGGCTGCTCAGCCCGTTCTTCCTGCGGAAGATCGTCGATGACGGGCTGCTCAAGGCCGACTACGCGGTCGTCGCCGAGTACAGCATCCTGACGCTCGTCGCCACGCTCCTGGTGATCGTCAGCCAGCTCGCCTACGGCTACATGAGCGTCGTCGTCGGGCAGGACATCATGCGCGACCTGCGCAACGGCCTCTTCGCCCACATCCAGGGCATGTCGATGCGGTTCTTCACGAGCACCCGCACCGGCGAGATCCAGTCGCGCCTTGCGAACGACGTCGGCGGCGTCCAGTCGGTGGTCAGCGACACTGCCGCCAACACGCTCTCGAACGTGGTCACCGTCGTCTCCACGGTCGTCGTGATGGCGATTTTGGACTGGAGGCTGACGGTGCTTTCGGTGGGAGTCGTTCCCATCTTCGCGTTCCTCGGCAAGCTGGTCGGCGACCAGATGCGGACGGTGCGCAAGCGGTCCCAGGAGCAGCTCGCCGACCTGAACGCGACGATGGCCGAGACCCTTTCCGTCTCCGGGGCCCTGCTGAACAAGACGAGCGGGCGGCAGGCGCTCTCGCTGGAGAGGTTCCGGAAGGTGAACCAGGCCATGACCGGCACGAACGTGTTCATGGCGATGATCTTCCGGATGTTCGGCGCCGTGTTCGGGCTGACGTTCCAGGTGACGCCGACGCTTGTGCTGTGGCTGGCCGGCTACCTCATCTACCGCTCGCCCGGATCCATCACGATCGGCACGATCGTCGCCTTCACTTCGCTCCAGTCGCGCATGTTCTTCCCTCTGACCGGGCTTCTAAGCACCCAGGTGGAGGTGACGGCCGCCTTCGCCCTGTTCGACCGGATCTACGAGTACCTGGACATGAAGCAGGACGTGGTCGACGCGCCCGATGCGATCGCACCCGCCGAGGTCCAGGGCAGGGTCGAGTTCGACGACGTGTCCTTCCGGTACGAGGACGACCAGGATCGTTCCACCCTCGAGGGCCTCTCTCTGGTCGCCGAGCCGGGGCAGCTCGTCGCGCTGGTCGGGCCGAGCGGGGCCGGGAAAACGACCCTGACCTACCTCATCCCCCGGCTGTACGACGCCGAGAGCGGGACCGTCAAAGTCGACGGCCTCGATGTCCGCCGATGGAAGCAGGAGGCGTTGACCCGCGAGATTGCCGTCGTGACCCAGGAAACCTATCTCGTCCACGATACGATCCGCGAGAACCTCCGCTACGGCAAGCCGGAGGCGAGCGAGGAGGAACTGGTCGCCGCCGCGAAGGCCGCCGCCATCCACGATCACATCTCCCGGCTGCCCGAGGGTTACGACACCGTGGTCGGGGAAAGGGGGTACAAGCTCTCCGGCGGAGAGAAGCAGCGGATCTCGATCGCCCGAGCGATCCTCAAGAACCCGCGCATCCTGATCCTCGACGAAGCCACGTCGTCGCTGGACACCCAGTCCGAGCGATTGATCCAGTCGGCGCTGGCGCCGCTGATGCAGGGCCGGACCACTTTTGCGATCGCCCACCGGCTCTCGACGATCCAGCGCGCCGACCAGATCCTGGTGATGGTTGCCGGACGGATCGTCGAGCGCGGCAGGCACGAGGAGCTGCTGGCCCTGGGCGGCGAGTACGCGCGCCTGTACCACGTGCAGTTCGAGCACGAGGCGGTCGGTTCCGACCGTTGAAGCCTTAGCTTCGCTCGAAAAGCGCCGCGACCTTCTCGAGCGTGACGAGAACGGGCATGTCCGAGACCCCTTCGTGGGTCACGTTCGACCAGCGGACGATCCTGCCGTTCCGACGAAACGAGAGATAGACGTCGATCCCGTCATAGGTGCTGGGGGCTTCCGCGCGGGGCTTGCGCTTTGTCAAGTCCTGGAGGTCGACCGAAGCCAGCGCTCGCACCACCTCCGATCGGAGTGCGGGAGCCAGGCGCAGGGCCGTACCTGCCTCAGCCGTCTTCACCACCGCGGTCCCGTCCGCTCGAACCACCACGAGGGAGCGGAAGAGCCCAGTGCGCGTCCTGCCCCCATACCGGTAGAGCCGGGCCAGCTCTCCCGGGCGCAGCGTCGACGCCTCGATCGGGTCGCGATCGATGGGGAGTTGGCAGAGGGCCAGGGCGAGTGCGGCGGGGACCATCACCTTCCTAGACGGGCCATCGGAGCAAAGATGTCGCCGGGACCTATTGGTTATGTTTAGGCTTATGCGCTATGCTTGAACGCCCTGCTTCCTTGCGAGCAGGAAAATGGAGGTTCGATTTGAAACCCACGAATTACTTAGGCAAAGCAACCCTCTTGTCCGCTCTACTGCT
>DASWVS010000070.1:0-2741 GCA_036401135.1 Fimbriimonas sp. | reverse complement strand
GCCGCTGCAGTACATCAGAGATCGCAAGGCCCAGTTGGCGCACCAACTCATCACCGGAACCACCCATCCGATCAAGCAAGTGGCCGTCGCCTGCGGATTTCAGGATCTTCACTCTTTCAACCGGTTCGTGAGGGACCGTCTCGGGGTCTCTCCACGGGCCGTTCGCGGCGGACGGGAAGAGATCGACATTTTTCGCGTCAAGGAATAACACAAACTGGAGGCCAAGAACATGGCTTACTCCTACGTCGTTCCGTCCGATTCGGACCTGAAACTGAACAGCCTCGACACCAACGACAACGCCGGCCTCGGCAAGGAAGAGGGGCTCAGGAAGTTGGAGGATCTGGCGGCCGAGATCGGCGAGCTGCAGGAGCTGCTCTTCGCCTCCCGGCAGACGGCGGTGCTCTGCATCTTCCAGGCGATGGATGCCGGCGGCAAGGATGGAGCCATCAATCGGGTGATCTCCTATGTGAACGTCCAGAGCTGCCGCGTCGCGTACTTCAAAGCGCCGACGGAGGAGGAACTGGCGCACGACTTCCTCTGGCGCGTGCATCGGCAGACCCCTCCCAAAGGCGGCATGACGCTCTTCAACCGGTCGCACTACGAGGACGTGGTCGCGGTCCGTGTCCGCGGACTCGCTCCCGAAGGCGTGTGGAAGGATCGGTACGATCTCATCAACGACTTCGAGAGGCTGCTCGCGAAGTGCGAGACGATCCTCCTGAAGTTCTTCCTCCACGTCAGCAAGGAGGAGCAGGAAAAGCGCCTGCTCGCAAGGGAAAAGGACCCGCGAAAGGCTTGGAAGCTCAACGTCGAGGACTGGAAGGAACGCGAGCGCTGGGACGAGTACCAGGAAGCGTACGAGGAGGCGATCCGGCGCTGCAGCACCGAGTACGCGCCTTGGAGGGTCGTCGCCGCCGATCGGAAGTGGTTCCGAGACCTGGCCGTCGCCGAAGCGTTGGCGGAGACGCTTCGGCCGTTCCGCGCCGGCTGGGAAGAGTCCCTGCGCGCTCTGGGCGATCGAGCGGCGCAAGAACTTCAGGAATACCGCGCGTCTCGCTGAGCTTCTCTACCCTTCGGGGACCAGACGGACCGAGAACCGGTGCGTACCGGGCCAAAGCTCGTACTTCGCCAGCGGTCCGGGTCCGCACGAGTTCGTGCCGATCCCGTTGTGCCGATGGTCCAGACGCAGTTGGACGGTCTCCCTGGGCACGAGGTCGATCGTATGCTTCGCCCGGTCCAAATCCTCGGCGGTGTAGCGCAGGGCGCTGAAGTCGAGGACCGGATCCCCGTACGCGACGAAGCCGCGGCCCTGAGGGTTCGCGAGCCGCACCCATCGCACCCCGGTCCGGTTGCCGTTCTCCTGGGGGTGGACATAGTTCGTGAAGAGATCGTCCACGGTCGCTCGCCAACGTCCCAGTTTTTGGGCGGAGCACGTATCGACGTAGCTCTCGCCCGGACCGTATCCATACCACTCGACTCGATCGAGGTTCGGCGGCAGCTTGAAGTCCAAGCCCAGCCGTGGGAGGACGGTATCCAATCGCCCCTCCAACTCGAGGGCGCACTCGATGAGGATGCTTCCGTCGCCCGAGATCGTGTAGAGCACGTCGGTCAGGAATCCCCAGTCGTGGACGGGAGGAGCCAACCGGCCCTTGACCCGGACTTTGATGACCTCCTCTTCGGCGTCGGCCTCGAAGGTATCGATCCGATGGCGCAGCTTGTCGAGGCCAGCTTCCCGCCATCGGCGCTGGATGTTCATGTCGTTGTCGGTCGGCGCCCGCCACAGGCCGAGGGTGGGACCTTCGCGGAGCAGATCCTGGCCGTTCGTCTGCCAGTTCGTCAGGCGGCCGAGGACCTTGTTGAAGGTGACGGAGAAGTCGGCGCCCGATAGCGTCACCAGCGAGTCCTGGCCGCTCGGCGTGGGCGCGGGGAAGCCCGATCGCTTCGTCGGGCCAGTTTCGATGGCTGGAACGGTGTGCTGGCCCCACGCAACCTCATGCCCGGCCCCAGCCCACGGGGTGTCGTGCGCGAGGCTGAGGACCACGGTGACGGTCTGCTCCGTCTTGCCGGGCTTCAAGTCGACCGGAAGCGCTATCTCCTCGGTCAAGCCCGGTCCCGCACTCAGGTGGATGCCCCCGCCACTCGCAATCGGCGTGCCTTCGCACTCGAGGCTCCAACTCAGCGTCAGGTGCTCGAGCGAGAGAAAGTCGTAGGTGTTCGAAAGTCGAACGTTGTTCCCTTCGACCGAAACCAGGACCGGCTCCGCCGCCTTCTTGAGCTCGACCAGGCCGGGGGAGGGGGTTCGGTCGGGGAATACCAGGCCGTCGACGACGAAGTTGCCGTCATGGACGTCCTCGCCAAAGTCTCCGCCGTAGGCGAAGTACTCGCGGCCGTCCTCGGCATGCTGGCGGATCCCATGGTCGATCCACTCCCAAACGAATCCCCCCTGGACGTTGTCGTACTTGTGGAAGAGCTCCCAGTACTCCTTGAGGCCTCCGGGCCCGTTGCCCATCGCGTGGGCGTATTCGCAAAGAATGAACGGCATGCGGCGGCTTCGCTCGTTCGCGCCTTCGTAGCCCTGGATGTCGTACGCTTTGCGCCCGATTTCGTCGACTCCGTCGGGATGGACGTACATCCGGCTGTAGACGTCGACCGATTCGCATCCGTAGTCGCCTTCGTAGTGGACGGGCAAAGCGGCGGGATGCTGCCGTATCCACTGGGCCATCGCGGCATGGTTGCACCCGTAG
>DASWVS010000069.1:0-3038 GCA_036401135.1 Fimbriimonas sp. | reverse complement strand
TCCCGGAGGCCGCTCTCCAGGTCTTGTCGCTCGGTGGAGACGAATGGATCCTCTCCCTGCGGGGCAGGGCCTACGCCGAGGCCTTTCGCGAACTCATCCAGCTGAAAGGGGTCGGCCCGAAGCTGGCGGACTGCATCATCCTCTTTGCGCTTCACAACACCGAAGCCGTGCCCGTGGACACCCACGTGTGGCAGGCCGCTACCCGCCTCTACTTCCCGGAGTGGCGAGGCAGGTCCATCACCGAGAGCCGATATCGTGCCGTCGGCGACTATTTCCGCCACCGATTCGGGCCCCTGTCGGCCTATGTCCAGCAGTTCCTTTTCTTCGACAACGTGCGCAATTGGAGAGCCCGCAAACGGTCGAGCGCTGCCGAACCCTCCTAGGTCACCGCGCTCCCAACGGCTTGCTCTTCATCTCCGGCCATCGTCGCGGATAGGGCCGTGGGGTCTTGGAGACTTTTCGATAGATTGGAAAGACTCTCACGGCGTCCGTAGCGGGAAGGGTCTTGGTGATCGATTCCTCAAGCTCCAGGCCGAGAGCGGAGGCGTCGATCAGATCCTCCTTCGAGGTGCGCATCGGTACCACCCGCCCTCCTACCCGGCATGGGGCGGCGCTCAGTTCCAACTGGATCGGCAAGGGCGCGACGGCCCGGCCGGTGACGACGTCGTAAGCTTCTCTTCGATTCCACTCTTCGGCGCGAACCTGGACGATCTCCAGGTTCGGCAACATCTGGCTCCTTAGAAATCCGAGCATCTTCCCATTCGATTCAACGGCGGTGACCTTCAGGTCCGGCCTGGCGCAAGCCAAAGGCCAGGCGGGAAAACCCGGTCCCGTTCCGATGTCGAGCGCGTCTGATCCGTAAGCGACGAGGTCCTGGATAAGCAGACTGTCCACGAAGTGCCGCAGCCAGCAGTCCTCGCGGGGGACACGCGTCAGATTCATCGACTGGTTGACCCGGTACAGGTCCTCTTCGAAGGCCTCGAATTGTGCGACCTGCCCCTCGGTCAGGTTCAGGCCCAGCGACGATGCGGCCGAGAGGAAACCTGGGCGATCCATCGTTTCAATATATTGCCAACAATGGAACGTCGAACGATGTAGAGAAGAATGTCTGGGAAAATCGGCGCTCGGGGCGATCGTTGAACAGAGACAGCAAGAAGACCGAGGGGGCTTCGAAAGAGGGTAGCAACTCCGCGTTGCGGGTGGCCCTGTTCTTCGTCGCGTTCAGCATGCTGTGGATTTACGTCACCGACAATCTGGTGGCGAGGATGGCTCAGAGCGTTCTCTGGATCCAGAACCTCCAGTCGATGAAGGCGATCGCCTATATCGCGATCGTGGGCTGCCTGATCTACTTCATCAGCCTGAAGGGCTATCGTCAAATGGCGCTCTACCACCAGCGAGAGACGGAGTCCGCTCTGGATCTGCTCTGGAGGCTGTCGATGGCGATGGAGGCGCGGGACAACGCCTCCGCGTCGCACTCGGACCGGATATGCCGACTCGTCGACACCGTCAGCCGCGCCTATGGGATGGACGACCACGAGGCTTGGATCGTCGCCCGCGCTTCCTTGCTGCACGACCTGGGAAAAATCGGCATCCCAGACCGCATCCTGCGCAAGTCCGGCCCGCTCTCGGACGAAGAGCGAAGGCAGATCGAGCAGCATGTGACCTTGGGCGCAAGCCTGCTTCAGAACTCGCACCACCCGCTCGTTCAGATGGGTTCGCGGATCATCCTCTCCCACCACGAGAACTGGGATGGGACGGGCTCTCCGAAGGGCCTGAAGGGCGCCGAGATACCGGCTGAAGGCAGGATCGTCGCCGTATGCGACGTCTTCGACGCGCTTCTCAGCGACCGTCCCTACAAGGACCCCTGGTCCTTCGACGACGCCGTGAACGAGATCAAGAGCCTCGCGGGAACGAAGTTCGACCCGCAGGTGGTGGCAGCCTTCGAACAGGCGATCCCCGAGCTGCGGGAAATCGCCGCGGCCGACGACGCCTCTCGCAGATTGTGCTAGAGCACTTTTTCGCAATAACCACGCGAGGAAAATGACGCCGGCTTCGCGTTTTTGCGTAAAATGGCTCCAATCGTTCTGCAAGGGAGCGGATCGGGGATATGCGGGGGCGCCGTTCGCGGCGCCTTCTTCGTAATTGAACGGCCCTTGCTCCTAAGGGCGTGGGGCATTGGGCCGGCAGCCGAAAACGCTCGCCGGAGGATAGATGACCCCACAAGACGCCATCAAGTTCGTCGCCGAGAACGACGCGCAGTTCGTCGATATCCGCTTCGCGGATCTCCACGGGACCTGGCACCATTTTACGGTGCCGACCGAGCACTTCCACGAAGAGCGGTTCGAGGAGGGATTGCCCTTCGACGGCTCCAGCATCCGTGGATTCCAGGCGATCAACGAGTCGGACATGCTTCTCGTGCCTGATCCGAGCAGCATCTTCATGGACCCGTTCACCGACGCGCCCACCGCCGTCGTGTTCTGCAGCATCGAGGACCCGATCACTCGCCAGCCGAACTCGAAGGACCCGCGGTTCACTTCCGTGAAAGCCGAGCAGTACCTGAAGTCCACGGGGATCGGCGACACCGCCTTTTTCGGCCCCGAGGCGGAGTTCTTCGTCTTCGACTCGCTCCGGTTCCAGAACGGTCCCGACGGCGCCTTCTATAAACTCGACTCCGACGAGGCCCACTGGAACTCGGGCAAAGACGAGAACACCGGCTACACCATCAAGCCGAAAGGCGGCTACTTCCCCGTCGGGCCCGTCGACAAGCTGCAGGATCTCCGCTCCCAAATGGTCCTCAAGATGCAGGAAGTCGGTATCGACGTCGAGATGCACCACCACGAGGTCGCCTCCGCCGGACAGTGCGAGATCGACATGAAGTTCGACACGCTGCTGAGGATGGCCGATAAGCTGATGCGCTACAAGTACATCGTCAAGCAGGTGGCGTACCTGAACGGCTACTATGCGACGTTCATGCCCAAGCCGCTCTTCGGGGACAACGGCAGCGGGATGCACGTGCACCAGTCGATCTGGAAGAACGG
>DASWVS010000068.1:0-4197 GCA_036401135.1 Fimbriimonas sp. | reverse complement strand
ACGGGCAGACAAAGTCCCGAAAAACAGGGACATGCGCACGTGTCGGGGACCCCTTCGCCTCCCGCAACGCTTTTCGAAAAGCCGGGGCGGCGAGGGCTCCTGCACGCTCGGCTCATGAACGCCGCACGTGGCCGGCGTGGTGGATGAACTCCCCGAACCTGGCTCCTCGAGGCATCTCCGCCTTACCGTCCGCGCCCCATAGAGAACCTCAATGTCGCCTCGTGCGATTTCCAGGTAAGACGTTCGGTATGAGGATCTCGACGACGCTCTTTCTCGCCTTCGTCGCTAGCGCCGCACTGGCTCAACGCGAAGGTCGGCCGATCGTACTGGGACCCGATGACAAAGCCGCGTTCCCGGCTGCGCCGCAAGGGTTCGACAAGGCGCGCGAAGGCGTCGCCCGTGGGAAGATCGAGACGGTGGAGTACGACTCCAAGTCCGTGGGATCGAAAAGAAGGATGCTCGTCTACACGCCCCCTGGGTACTCGAAGGACAAGAGGTATCCGGTGCTGTACCTGCTCCACGGTATCGGCGGCACCGAGAGGGAATGGGCCGACAACGGCGCGCCCGCCGAGATCCTGGACAACCTGCTCGCCGAAAAGAGGATCGTGCCGATGATCGTGGTCATGCCGAACGGACGCGCCCAGACGAACGATCGGGCGGAAGGGAACGTGTTCGCCTCCGCGCCCGCCTTCGGGCGGTTCGACAAGGATCTGCTCGGCAGCGTGATCCCGCACATCGACGCCAACTATGCGACCTTGGCCGACCGGGACCACCGTGCGATCGCCGGGCTCTCGATGGGCGGCGGCCAAGCACTGAACTTCGGGTTCGCGAACCCGGGTACGTTCGGATGGGTCGGCGGCTTCTCCTCGGCGCCGAACACGCTCCCGCCCGACAGGCTCGTGCCGGACCCGGAGAGAGCCAAGTCGTTCGAGATGGTCTGGATCTCGTGCGGCGACAAGGACGGCCTCATCGGCATCAGCCAGGGGGTGCAGCGCTATCTTGCGGACAAGGGAGTGCCGCACGTGTGGCACGTCGATTCCGGCGGCCACACGTGGGAAGTGTGGAAGAACGACCTGTACCTCTTCTCGCAGAAGATATTCCGGTAAATCGAAGCCAATGCGGCTGCTTGTCCTGGAGCATCGCTTCGCCCTGCGCTCGAGAACGGGACCGTACCGCGTTGAACCGCAGCGCATGGCGCAGGCGACCTTTAGGAGGAAAGCGCTCGGGGCGACGGTCAGCATCCGCCTGCGATCTTTTTCTCCTTCTTCGGCCTCGCGGTCCCTTTACGCTTGGCTTCGAGGATCTGCCGCCTGAGCTGCGCGCGAGCGCCAAGCTTCCAGTCGCGGATTTCCGCCTGCTCCTGGTCTCCCGGCTCGGGGAGGGGCTCCTCCGAGAAGTATTCCCGCCGAATCGTTCCGAAGCCGCCCTTCAGCACGGAGGCCCTCTCGTAACCAAGCTTGCTCGCGAGCAGGGCTGCAACCCGCGCTTCGTTCTCGCTCTCGGCCACAAACACTTTGCGGACGCTGCGCCGCGCGAGGTCGGGGGTGATCTCACGACCCAGCATGTCGTCCAGGCTCACGCGAATCGAGCGCGGGAGCGTCAGGTCATCATAGTCCTTCTCCCCTCTCAGATCGTAGATCCTCAGTTCGGGGTCCTGATCGACGAGTAGAAAGGCCAGTTCGTCGGCGTCCATTTCGGGAACCGCATTCGAGGCCTGATAAGCGGGGCTCGAAACTTCGGCGAGCAACGCGGTCTTTCGATCGGGGAGGACGGCGAGCGCGATCCCGACCATGACCGCCGCGAACCCAGCGATCCGATGCAACCGGACGTCGTAAAGCTTGGTCGGCGCATCCCTGTTCACCCTCTGCTCGATCCATGTGGTCGCGGCAAAGGCGATGACGGCGACCAGGATCAACGCAAAGGCGAAGAAGCCCGGAGACACCCCGATCGAGTCGTATACACGCACCGGGCCCAAGGAGGATGTGCCACTGAAGCCCTGAATCAGCGGGTAAGCCTCTCCGTAGGCAAGCACCCCGACGATCCCGCCGATCACGAACCACCACGCATCGATTTTCCCGATGGCTGCCGCCGCCACGCTCGTGCCGGGGCAGTATCCGCCGAGGATGAATCCGACGCCCATCACGATGCCTCCGACGATCGCGGGCCAGAGCCACGTAGGGTTCACGTAGATCGCGGAGAGATCGAGGTAGCCGAAGTACCCGAGCAGGAGGATGCCGGTCATCGCCGTCCCAGCGGCGGTGAAAAAGACGCGCAGAACAGTGAAGTCGTAGCCGTAGAACAGGCCGGCGAGGCGGCGGGACGAGGAAAAACCGGCTTGTTCGAGCACGAAGCCGAAGGCCACGCCGATCAGAAGCGCCAGTACGAGATTGAGCTGGTCGGAAATTACGTTGGGAACAAAAGGACCCATCAGAGCCAAAGCCTCCGTGCGAAATATGCAAAGGCGAACCCGGAGCCGAAGATCGCGAGCATCGTGACGAAACCCGCCGTGGAGAGCACCGCCATGCCGCTCAGGGCGGCGCCGCTCGTGCATCCCCTCGCAAGCTGCGCGCCGATGCCGAAGAGAGCCCCTCCGAGGAGGGCGAAGATCCAACGTTGGGGCGCGGCGACCCGTGGGCCCGATTCGGTCGTGACCTTCAACCGGTTCGAGAGCAAGCCGGAGAGGAACCCCCCGATCAAAACCCCCGCCACCTCGAAAACGAGCCAGCTCTTCAGGGGGTGTTCCTTGCCCGGCTCGAAGTAAGGCCGGAAAAAGGGCGCAGTCTGAGCGTGCCTCGGGGCGACGAGGTCGGTGGCTGCGACGGCGGCGTCTTTGATCGCCCCGCTCGCTCCCAGGCCGCGCCCGGTGAGAAAGACGGTGGCGAGCAGTACGAGCCCGAGCAGGAACCCCGCCAGATAGGGGTCCATGTAGCGCGAGGGCGTCGAGGCGGATTTATCGGGCATCGGAAACATCCTCCTCGTAGCCGGTCAGCATTGCCTTCAGGTTCGACGTGGCAGTCCTCCCGGTCGTCATCAGGTACAGGTGGGCGATCAGAAAGCTCATAAGCGCGAAGGCTCCGAGCGTGTGCAATGCGGCGATCGTGGAGAGGTCGCGAAGGTGGAGCTGCCCGACCTGGCCGCCGCGGACGAAGTGGAAGGAGAGGTAGAAGATCCCCGTGGTTACCATCAGCGGGATCACCAGCACCTTCAGGCCGGCGTAGACGATTCTCTGCAGCGGGTTGAGCTTCGACAGCTCCGCGTGCCCCGGGTGCGGCTCGTTTCGGAATATCCCGATGAGGTAGTAGCGCGCCTGCTCCCCCACGTTCTTGGTCGTGGGAACGTAGTGCGCCCACTCACCAGTCGCCAGGTGCCAGAACATCGCCACCAGGATCAGCGCGATGAACCCCCAGGACGCTAGATTGTGGTACCGGACGGCCTGATCGAAACCGAAGAAAGAGAGCGAGCCGTGCACCTCGAAGCCGGTGAGCGCGAGGAAGAGGACGAGCGCCGCCTGGGTCCAGTGCCAGAAGCGCTCGAAGGGCTGAAACACTTGCCTACGCATCGCGTCGATTCCTCCATCCGGCGACAAGCCGGCTCCCGCCGTGTGCGAACGCGCCGAGGAGGGTGGCCAGTAGAAGCAACCTCCCCAGGCCTTCGATGGGTTCGTTGCGGTCCCTACCCGGCATGTAGAAGCCTTGTAGCTTCGCCATCCTGCCGTTGTCGCGGGTATGGCACTCGCCGCAGGCCACGGTTTTGTCCTTGGTGCCGACCATGTGGTTGATCGGCCAGGTCATCTCCGTCCTCACGAACCCGTACTTGCCGCTGTAGGGAAGGTTGACCGCCTTCATGCCCTCGGCGGCAGCCTTGTTCCAATCGAACTCCTTCCAGTAGCCGCCGTCGCCCGGCTTGCTCGAGAAGGTCTTGGGCTGGATCAGGGTGAGGTGCTCGGTGTCGTAGATCTGGTTCGCCCGGTGGACCTTCACGGGCACGATCTTCGAATCCTCGTCGTCGTAGCTTCCCAGGAGCGTATTGATCTGCACTAGACCGGACGGATCGATCTTGTCGCCGAGGATATAGTGCTTGGCGTTTCCGTTAAACCAGACGTACTCCGGCTTGAGGTTCTTGCCCCAGAGGAACGAGCCTTTGATGGACATATAGGAATCGGTACCGTCCGGTGCCTTTTCCTCGTACGGTTTGCCG
>DASWVS010000067.1:0-8507 GCA_036401135.1 Fimbriimonas sp. | reverse complement strand
TAGAGATAGTTCGTGATCGACGGCACCACCATCGCGACCGCGCCGCTCCGCTTGAGCCTCAGCCCTCGGGCGACCATGTTCGGCCGGTAGTCCATTTCTTCCGCCGCGCGAAGGATCGCGTCCCGCTTCGCCGTCGAAATCCGGATCGACCCGCCCTGCAGGACCTTCGAGACGGTCGAAACGTCGACCCCCACCTTGCCCGCGATATCCTTCAGCGTCACCATCCCCCGTACCCACCGACATTATGGAACGCCGCTCTAGGGCCCCTTCGTCCGCAGATACCGGAGAAAGGAGCCCAGGCCTGCGAACCGGTAGGATGGGTCGACGTAGTGCTCGATCACGTAGAACATGAAGTAGTACCAGCGGCAGAACGCCCAGAGCGCGATCGCGAGCAGGAGGGCGACATCCCATGCCGGATGCAGCACCAGCAAAGAGCCGGCCGCCATCATGCCGAGAAGAAGAAAGAGCCACCCCTTGAGAAGGATCAGCCTCAGGCTTTGAAGATCGTCCGTCAACCGCATCGAACGGTAGACGGTTCGGGACGGACCGATCTTCTCATGCCCCCTGTCCCCAGTTCATCTCCAGACCCCCGTCGATCACGAAGTTCTGGCCCGTGACGTAGTCGGAGTCGTCCGAGGCCAGGTAGAGCGCGAGGATGGCGACCTCCTCGGGCTCCCCGGGGCGGCCCCAGGGGATGTTCTTCATCTCCTCGGCGTGCACATTGGGGTCCTTGATCCGGTCTTCCGTCATCGGCGTCCGGATCTGGCCTGGCGCGATCGCGTTCACGTTGATCCTCAACGGGGCGAGTTCCAGGGCGAGGCTCCTCGTGACCGTCAGCAGGCCGCCCTTCGCCGCGCTATAGGGAATGCTCCCCGGGCTCGGAATCGTGTCGTGGACCGAGGTGATGTTGATGATCTTCCCCCGCCCCCCTTTTGAGCGCCGGCGCTGGATGAACGCGCGCGCACAGAAGAAGGGACCGTAGAGGTCCGTCCGCACGACCTTGTCGAACACCTCGGTCGGCAGGTCGGCGGTCTCCCCTTCCTCCCCCATGCCCGCGTTGTTCACGAGGATGTCGACGGTTCCCAACTCGGCGTCGGTTGCCCGGAACAACTCCTCGACGCTGGCTTCGTCCGCGATGTCGAGCTGCCGCACGATACCTCTGCCGCCCGCCGCCTCGATCTGCGCCAGCGTGTCCCTCGCTCCGTCCTCGTCCGAATGCCAGGTCGCCGCCACCGCCGCCCCCTCCCGCGCCAACGCGATCGCGATCGCCTTTCCGATGCCCGAATCCGAGCCGGTCACGATGGCGATCCTTCCTTCCAGCTTGCCCATGGATGTTGGACAATTCATCCGCCGAACTTGCTCCTTCGCCAAACGCGTGTTACCCTGGTCACCAGCCCGAAGGGGCCCCGAAACGGACATGAGATGTAAAGGAGCACCCTCGGCTGTTCTGTTGGCCCTCTCGATCCAGCTGTGCCACTGCGACACGATCGTGAAGGAGGGCGTGCCGAACGCCACCATCGTCGTCCGCGAAGCCGCCTACCAGGCCGATCCCTACGTTCCCTCGCGCGAGATGGGCGCGCCGGATGCGAAGATCAAGCTGGCGGCGATCGAGCTTCAGACGTACCTTGAGAAGATCACCGGCGCCAAGGTGCCGCTCGTCTCCGATGCGAAGCCCCTCCAAGGCGTTCGCGTGCTCGTGGGTCCCAGCAAGGCGGCCGATGCGGTCCGAGGCCTGAAGATCCCCGCCGGCCTCACGTCCGAGCGCAAGGAAGAAGGTCACGTGATCCTGGGGCGAGGCTCGGTCCTGGTGCTTGCCGGCAACGACGAAGGCCCGTTCCACGGCACCCACTATGCCGTCGCCGACTTCCTCCGCCGCCAGGGCGTGCGGTGGATCCTGCCCGGAGACTTCGGAGAGGTCGTGCCCCGGCGGGGCACCGTCGAGTTC
Source organism: Fimbriimonas sp. (assembly GCA_036401135.1). Classification (GTDB taxonomy): domain Bacteria; phylum Armatimonadota; class Fimbriimonadia; order Fimbriimonadales; family Fimbriimonadaceae; genus Fimbriimonas. Next base: position 6,562 of record DASWVS010000067.1, on the reverse strand, counting down.
CAGGACGGGACCTTCACCGACAAGCCCGGGTTTCGCCTCCGGACCTGGTGGATGAACCAGACGCCCGAGATGCACCGCACCGAGGCCCTATGGAAGCTTCGGAACAAGATGCAGGTCGCCGACGCCGGCGTGGTCGGAATCCCCGGCGACTCCTCCCTCAGGAACTTCCTCCCCGACCCGGAGCTTGCCAAAACTCGTCCCGAGCTGTTCGGCAAGAAACCCGACGGCACGACCGAGCCCCACATGCCGAATCTGAGCAACCCAGAGGCGGCGATGATGGTCGCCGAAAAGGTCGTCGCCGAGATCCGGAAGCAGGAGGCTGCCGGGAGGAAGCCCCACTCGCTCGGCTTCGCTCCCGACGACGGGCGACCGATGGACCACACGCCCGAAACGATGGAAAAGCTCAACCAGGGCTTTACCGACATGCTCGGTCGCGCCGGCGTCCCCACCGAAGTCTCGACGAGCGAGGAGTGGTTCCACTTCGTCAACCAGGTCGCCGCCCACGTCTCCGCCGTTTATCCCGACTTCATCCTGACCACCAACGGCTACGCCAACCGCGCACTTCCTCCCGAAGGCATGACCCTGCACCCGAACCTCGGCATCATGGCCGCGTTCATCTGGGCGGATACGACGAAGCCGGTGACCAGCCCCCGAAGTTGGCAGGGGCAGGTTCAGGGCGGGCAGCTCAAGCGATGGACCGAACTGAACCCCCGCGTCTTCCTCTACGAGTACAACCTGACGATGCTCGTGACCGGCCTGACGCCCGTCCCCCAGGTTCGGAAGACGGCAGCCAACTACGCGCTCTACCGCAAGTGGGGTCTGATGGGCTTTCTGAACGAGTCCCGGCAACCCTATATGGAAGAGGGGATCGCCACCCGCTATATGCGCGCCCAACTCATGTGGAATCCGGACCTCGATCTGTCGTCCGTGCTCGGCGACTATTACGAGAAGTGGTACGGCCCGGCAGCCAAGCCCGCCCTGGCGTTCTGGAGTGCGATCGAGGACGCGCTGATCGAGAGCCCGATGCTGGGCCACGAGGATCGTATCCTCCCCTTCGTCTACACCCCCGCCCTCCTGGATGCCCTGGAAAGGCACGCCGCCGAAGCGGAGAAGCTGGCAGGCGAGGAGCCTTACCGGGCACACGTCCGAATCGACCGTCTGACCCTCGAGCACCTGAAGGCCTACATGGCCTACAAAGCCGCCGAGTTCGACGGGCGCTGGGGCGACGCGGCGGCGCATCTTTCCGCGATGATCGACCGCAGGATGGACCTGAACAAGATCAGCCCGTTCCTGGCGATGCCGCCCGCCCGACAGGCGCCTGAGCTCTACCACTCCGGAGACTTCTATTGGGGAGTCCTCCCTCGCCGGGACTACTTCGAGAAGCTTCACCGCATGACCTCCGGAGCCGAAGGCCGGCTCGTGTCGATGGCGCCGCGGGAGGCGCTGTTCAAACTCGACGAGGGATCGGTCGGCCAGTCGCTGCGCTGGCACGAACCCGGCATGGACCGCTCGTCCTGGCGCCGACTCGACACGACCCGGCCCTTTTACCTCCAGGGGCACCTGAGCCCGGAAGGGATCCCCTACACCGGCAACATGTGGTACGTCTTCGAACTCGACGTGCCCTCGGGCTTCTCCGGAAAGCCGATCCGCCTCCATTCCCCCTTCGTGATCACGCAGGCATGGATATGGGTGAACGGTCAGTACGCCGGCCACCGCAAATACATGGACGCCTACTTCAGCCCCGCGCCCATCGACGTCGACGTCGCCAGGCTGGTGCGGCCGGGCAAGAACACGGTCGCCGTTTGGGTGGACACGGGCACCAACCCCGCCGACGCCGCCGAAGGTTTCCTTGGCAGGCTCTTCCTTTACTCGCCCAACGATCCCGCCCAGACCCTGCCGGTCAAATAGCGGGAAAGCCGTCATCCCTCGTATACTGGGACCAACATGACGGCCCTCGCACTCGTCCTCTCGGGCCTCTTAATGGCCCCACAGCCAGGCGACGAGTTGTCTTGGGTGGCTGTGACGGGGCCGAAACTGCCCGGCGAGGTCCAGAAGTCGCTGCGGCTCGCGCCGGACGGCGACAGCCTCAAGTTGCCCAATGGCTGGAGGGTGGTGCGAGACCGGACGCTGGTTCTCGCCCTGGACGAGGACGCCCTCGGTATCGCTGAAATCCGCAGCAAGATTGCGTTGATGCAATGGCTGCAGGGCGCGAAGCCCGAGCACGGCCGGACTTTCGCTCTCGGAGAACTGCCGCGCGACGTGCAGGAGCAGCTGCAGAAGCAGGCCGCCGGAATGGGTGCATGGGCGTCGGCGTTCCTGAAGGAGCGCGGCCCATCCCTGAAGGTCCAATCCGTCTCCACCCCGGTCCTGCAGCTCTCGGACGGCATCCGCCAGGCCAGCTTCGCCCTTCCCGACAGCGGCCCGGAATCCGCCGCCTCGCTCGTCTCCGGTGCGAATGCAATGCCGACGGAGGCGGAGGAGGAGCGCTGTCAGGCCGCTGCGGCGCGGGAGGTCAAGGAGCCGGAGCCGGTCTCCTTCCACTTCAGCCATGCGTTCGCCGGTGCCGCACGGCAGGCCGACGGTCTCCGGATCGCTTCGCGCTTGATCGAAGAGGCCGTAAAGGAGGTCCTGGACGAGCGGGACCGGCATCTGCGGGCGTTGGCGGAGAGAGCCGCGAATGACGGCGCAGGAGCCACGGACGGCGCCCGAGTCGGCAAGCCTCTGCAGGATCGAGAGCTGATGCCCGGCATGCACATGGCCCTTTACGGCGAGAACCCAGGCGTCTTCGGTTCGCACCGCCAGGCCGCGGCGTTCCTGCGGTCGGCCCAGGTCGACGAAGTCCTGCGCGTCCCCACCCTGCGCATCGTGATCGCCACAACCCCGACCATCGGACCCAACGTCCCTTACCGAACGCTCGTGTTCCGCCCGTAGCCAGCGAGGGCCAAAAGTCCACCGCGGCTCGCGCAAGTTCGACAGAGGATGGTTGGCGGTACCGGATTGAACCACTGATCCCTCCGGTGTGAACACAGTGCCCTCCCACTGAGCCAACCGCCCGCTTCGTGAAATGGGACTGCACCTGTTGCCGCCCGATCTTTGGCAGCCTATTGGGCATAGGCGCAGAGGGCCGATCGGGCGAAAGGGGACGGTTTCAAAAACTAACGAGCGAACTGATCTCGTCCCTGGAAAAGGGCTTGGTGAGGCACCCGTCCATCCCGGCGGCCTGGTACGCGCGCCTCACCTGCGCGCCGATCGCCGCCGAGATCCCGAAAATCAGCACGTTCTTTCCCCTCAACGCCCGGAACTCTCGAGCCAGACCCGTTCCTAAACCGTCGGGCAACTGCTGGTCCAGGAAAACTGCGTCGAAGTCCTCCTCCTGAAAGACGCGCCGCGCTTCAGCGCAGCTTCCCGCATGGACGCAGGACACCTTGTAGTCGTCCAGCATCGACTCGAGAATGAGGCGGTGCACCTCGTTGTCTTCGACGATCAGAGCATGAGAAACCTTTCTGCCCGCCGGGTGGGAAGTGCCTTCGTCCGGCACGAGGGGCAGGGTGACTCGAAAAATGCTCCCCTTCCCGGGTTCGCTCTCGACCTCCACCCAGCCACTCATGAGTTCGGTCAATCGCATGACGATCGAAAGCCCCAGCCCCGTGCCGCCAAACTGGGTTTGAGTGTGCGCGCTGGCTTGCTCGAACTCCTCGAAAATGGCCTTCAGCCGATCCGGCTGGATACCGATGCCGCTGTCTCGAACCTCGAACACCACCTCCTCGCCACGGCCTTCGACGCAGAGTTCCACCACTCCCTTGGTGGTGAACTTCAGCGCATTCGACAAAAGGTTGCCGAGTACCTGGCGGACTCGAAGGGCATCGCCAACGTAGCGGGTGGCGAGTCCCTCTCCGATGGTCAACCGGGACTCCACCCCTTTAGAACTGCCGATGGAGCAAACGCTGTCGAGCGTCTCCTGGAGAAGGGCGGGCAGATCGAAGGAGGACTCCACCAGCTCTAACCTTCCGGATTCCATCTTCGCCAGATCCAGAAGGTTGTTCAGGAGGTGAAGGAGCGTCTTCGCGCTGGCGGCGATGCCGTTCGCGATGAGGTTCGCGCGCTCGGGTTCGTCGCACCGGCTCAAGAGCTGCGACCCTCCGACGATCGCACTCACGGGCGTACGGATGTCGTGGCTGATGGTCGCAAAGAAGGTGTCCCTCGCCCTCCGGGCTTGGACAACCTCGTCGAGCGCCACCTGAAGCTGACGCGATTTTCGGCGCAACTCGAGTTGCACCTCCACCTGGCGTCCGAGGATTTTGAGCGCGTTCAACTGTTCCTCGGTGATTTCGCGCGGCTTGTAGTCGATCGCACAGAGGGCGCCGAGCACCTCGCCTTCGGGCGCTTGCAAGGGCACTCCGGCATAGAACCGGATGTGGGGGTTTCCGATCACGTTGGGATAGTTTGCGAAGGTTTTGTGCTTGCTGGCATCCGCGACGACGAGCGGCTGTCCGGTCGGCACCATATGCCGGCAGAACGCCAGTTCGAGCGAGGTCTCCTGCTCCTCGAAGCCGATTCTGCTCTTGAACCACTGTCGGTCTCGGTCGATCAGCGTGATGAGGGCGGCAGGAACCCCGAGGATCGTGGCGGCAAGCTGCACAAGATCGTTGTACTGCTCCTCCTCGGGACTGTCGAGGATATCGTAGGACAGCAGCGTCTCGAGCCTTCGCTCTTCCTGTACCTGCGTCATCGGGACGGTGGCGTGGCTCTGGCCAGGTCGTCGGCGGTGGGCAGGATATCGAATACCCGATCCATCTTCACCATGTCGAAAAGCTTGCGAACGCCTGGAGTCAGTCCCGCGAGCCGCAAGGTCCCTCCTCGGGACGTGATACGCCTCAGGCACGAGAGGAGGGCCCCAAGCCCGGTGCTGTCCATGAAACCGACAAGGGACAGATCGAGGACCAGGTGCGCGGGCGTCTCGACGAGCGGCTCGATCGCACGGCGGAACTCCGCGATGTTCTCCGTCTCGATCGTTTCGGTTAGCACCTGGGCGACGGTGAAGCCGTCTCGGTGTTCGATTTTGATCAGTGGTTGCATACTCGTTTACTGGCAGTGCTTGATAAGGGTCAGATCGTTTATCCCCGCTCGGTGTTCGTAGAGCAGCTCGTCGATACCCGATTGGACGAGGTTGAGCCCGAACCCGCTCTCGTCTCGGATATCCTTGGCGCGAGGCGCGACCAAACGGGGATCGAACGGAATCCCGGGATAGCGCATTCGAATCACGATGCCGCCTCCGGCTTCGGCGAGGTTTATGGCAAGCGGAACGGCGAGGTGGTCGGAACGGGCGTGCCGAAGCACGTTGCTCGCCGCCTCCTGGAAGCCGATGACCAGTTCCTCGATCCGATCCTCGCTTAACCTGCCTTCTCTCATCGAGAAGCGGCGTACCAGGTCTCGGGCTCTTCCCAGGATCTTTCCCTCGCTCCATAGATGAAGCGAATCTTCGGCTTCCCAACCGAGATAGCGAAGTCCCACACACGTGAAATCGTCGGAAACGGTCGATCCGGTGCGAAACTCCGCAAGCTCGTGCAGGAGACGGTCGAGCGGGAGGTGCGCCCGGGGAGTGACCCAATCTGCGAAGCCTTCGGCCCCGAGCGCGGAACCCTCTTGCGTGATAAGGTCCGTCACACCGTCCGAATAGAAAAGGACTAAGTCGCCGGGCTGAAGCTGGACCTGGCTTTCGGCGTAGTCGTCCGACTCCAAGAAACCGATTGGAACCGTGCTCGTGGGAAGGATGCTGACCTGGTTATGGGCCGCGTCCCAGTGGAGAATCCCGGGATTGCCGCAGTTGACATAGCTGAGCCGCCCCAGGCCGCCCTCGAAGCGCGCATACGTGAGGGTCGCGAACGTCGAAAGCCCGATGAGCTTAGAGACGGTGGACCCGCAGAGCTGGTCCAGCACGCTGGGAATGCTCGGCAGGTCGTGGCGAACGGCCACTTCGGTAAGGAGCCGCTTCTCCAAGACGCTTTTGACGCCGGCGGCAACGAGCGCCGCGGGAATGCCCTTTCCCATCACGTCTCCCGCGACGATGTCGGTGACGTCCTCCGCATGTGTGTAGAAGTCGTAGAAGTCTCCAGCAACCATGCTCGAGGGGATGCACATGCTCGCGATGCTGTGGCTTGGGGAAGCCTCAGGCGGCTCGCCGAGCAGCAGCTCTTTCTGGATCTTCGATCCGAGTTCGCCCTCCAGCTTGCGTGCCGCGCTGAGCTCTTCGTTGAGTGACCGAAGCATCTCCTCGTTGATCAGGATCCGCCTGGCCGTCGACAAACGGGCGAGGAGCTCCGCGTTGTCCACCGGCTTAGTCAGGAAGTCGTCGGCTTCGGCAGATAGCGCGTCCAACCGATCTTCGCGGCTCGACTTGCCGGTCAGAACAATCACGTAAGTGTAAGGACGGTCGGTCTCCGCCCGGATCATGCGGCAGAGATCGATCCCGCTCAGACCGGGCATGACCCAGTCCAGGATCACGAGCGCGAAGTGTTCGGATCGGTACCGATTCCAGCCCGTCTCCCCGTTCGGAGCGACCTGC
>DASWVS010000066.1:0-5146 GCA_036401135.1 Fimbriimonas sp. | reverse complement strand
CGGCCGAGTTCACGTCCTGGGATCGGGCGGCGCTGAGGATGCCTCGCACGTGCTTCGTGTCGTTGAACTCCTGGTTGACCTTCCAGCCGGGTCCGCCGGTGCCGTAGGTCGCGCGGTTGTCGCCCTTGCTGTTCGGGTCGCCCCCCTGGACCATGAATCCGGGGATGACACGGTGGAACTTGGTGCCGTCGTAGAAGCCGCTTCGGGCGAGCTTCTTGAAGTTCTCGACGTGGTTCGGCGCTTTGTCGGGATGGAAGCGCAGGACGATCCGTCCGAGGTTGGTCTGAAGTACGGCGACTTCCTCGCCTTGTGCCGGGTTAGCCATGGTGGTGCAAAGGATACCGGCTATGGAGCGTGGGGCATGGGGTATGACGGGGTAAAGGTCCTGCGTCTCCGCAGCACCTCGACATCGGGACACCATGGCAAAGCTTCTCGGCATCGACATCGGCACTTCGGGGTGCAAGGCGCTTCTCATCGATGAGAACGGACGGATCCTCCGGCAGGCGTCGGCGGAGTACCCGCTCAGCATCCCCCAACCGCTCTGGTCGGAGCAGAACCCGGAGGATTGGTGGAACGGGGTCCTGGCTTGCATCCGGGAGATCGGAGAGCAGAGCCCGGACGCGATCGGGTTGAGCGGCCAGATGCACGGCGCCGTGTTCCTCGACGAGCACGACCGGGTGATCCGTCCGGCGATCCTGTGGAACGACCAGCGAACCGCGGAGGAGTGCCGGGAAATCGACCGGGAGGTGGGTCCGGAGTTGGTCAAGGGAATCACCTGCAACCCGCCGATGACCGGCTTCCAAGCGCCGAAGCTGCTGTGGCTTCGGAACCACGAGCCGGAGAACTACCAGCAGGTTCGATCGCTTCTGCTTCCGAAGGACTACATCCGGTTCCGCCTGAGCGGCGAGAAGAAGGCGGAGGTGAGCGATGCGAGCGGGACGGGGCTGTACGACGTGCCAAACCGGCGATGGTCGGCGGAGATGATGGCGGCGCTCGAGATCGACCACCGGCTGTTCCCGGAGACGTTCGAATCCGACGAGGCGACGTCGGTGACGCAAGGGGTTCCCGGACTCAGGGACGGCATCCCGATCGTCGGGGGCGGCGGAGACCAGGCGGCGGGGGCGGTCGGTACGGGTGCGGTCCAACAGGGGATCATCAGCGTGAGCCTGGGGACCAGCGGAGTCGTCTTCACCTCGCTGGACCAGCCCGAGTACGACAGGTCCGGCGCCGCCCACACCTTCTGTCACGCGAACCGGGCCTGGCATGCGATGGGGGTCGTGCTGGCATGCGGCGGAGCGGTCAGGTGGTATCGGGATACGCTCGGCGGGGACTACGACACGATCACGCGGGAGGCGGAGGAAGCGCCGGCGGGAGCGGACGGCCTGACGTTCCTGCCTTATCTGACCGGGGAAAGGAGCCCGCACGCGGATCCCTACGCGCGAGCGTCTTTTATGGGGTTGACGCTCGGCCACGGACGGGCTCAGCTGAGCCGGGCGGTGTTTGAGGGGATGAGCTTTGCGCTGCTGGATTCGATGAACCTCCTCCTGCGCCTGGGGGCGACGTCGGAGGAGATCCGCGTCACCGGCGGCGGGGCGAAGAACGGGTTCTGGGTCCAGATGCTCGCCGACATGTTCGGCAAGCCTTGCGCCACGCTGGAGGCGGACGAAGGGCCCGCCTTCGGGGCGGCGATCCTGGCGGGGGTGGGGTCGGGGGTCTGGCCGGACGTCTCGACGGCCTGTACGGGCCTCGTGCGGGTGAAGCAGAGATTCGAGCCGAAGGGCATCGACTATTCGGCGGCGTATGCGCGGTACCGGGCGCTTTACGGTGCGGTTCGAGATTGGTACCGGTTGTAGGAGCTTCACTTCGTTTCTCCCCGCCAAGCCACGCGGGCGGATGCGGATATCCAGTGCTTCGTGGTGCATCGATCGTCTCTTTCACCACCAGGGCACAAAGGGCACGAAGGAGTGTTCCGCACGCCCTCGAGTCGTGACGGGCGCAAGGTTCGTTTACACTCACCACCCAGTCGCAAAGAACGCGAAGGACACGAAGGACACGAAGTGGTGGGGGTGGGACCCTGATGCTTCGAGCGGGAACGGATGCGCTATACTGTTACGCTTGTTCCGCCGGACTTGGCTGGCGCCAGATCAGGTAGGATACGGGCAACCTAAACGTGCCTGTCCGAGTATCACACATGACGATCGACGAGAACCAGACGCCCCACGTCAATACCGAGCCGGAGCCTCTCCAAGCCTCGGTCACCGAGGCGTCCGACCCGACCCCCGTGGCCGAAACCACGGAAGCGCCACTGAACGACGAAGCCGAAGCGCCGACCCCGCCCGCCGAGACGGCGGAGCCCGAGGCGCCGACCGAGCCCTCCGCGCCGACGGAACCCGAGCCGCTCCCCGCGAGCGACCCCCAGGAGCCGGTTCAGCCGGTCGAGCCGGCGGATCCCGTGCCTGCGCCGCCTGCGCCGGAGCCCGTCACCCCGGCCGATCCGACGCCTGCGCCGCAACCGCCGGTGCAACCCCAGGGCGAGAGCGACTCCGGGCGCGTTCAGACGACGAACGACTCCGACCTCTTCGACTCTTACATGAGCGGCGACTTCACCGTCGAGGGGGATGCCCCCGAAGGCGGATTCAAGCGGTTGACGCGCGGCGAGAGGCTCGAGGCGACGGTCGTGCACGTCGAGAAGGACCGGTTGTTCGTCGACCTTGGAACGAAGTCGGAAGGCATCGTCCCCCTCGGGGAGCTTTCGGAAGAGAACCTCGAAACGGCGAAGGGCCATTTTAACGTCGGCGACAAGATCAACGTCGTCGTGATCCGGCCGGAAGGCGCCGAAGGGAACCCGATCGTTTCGAAGAAGCGCGCGGATTTCGAGGAGGCCTGGGATCGGATCGAAGACGCCTTCAAGACCGGCGAGATGATCACCGCCCAGGTGGTCGACCGCGTCAAGGGCGGCCTTGTGGTGGACGTGGGCGTCCGCGGATTCGTGCCGGCGACGCACGTCGGCAGCGGCAAGCTCCGGAACATCGAAAAGTTCGTCGGCAACCCGCTTCAGCTGAAGGTCATCGAGATCGACCGCGACCGCAAGAAGGTCGTGCTTTCGAACCGCGAGGCGGAGGAGCTCCGCCGACAGGAGGCGAAGGAGGCGATCTTCGAAGGCGTGAAGCCGGGCGAGGTTCTTGAGGGTACGGTTCGGCGGCTCACCGACTACGGCGCGTTCGTCGACCTCGGCGGGGTGGACGGCCTCCTGCACATCTCCGAGATGAGCTGGGCGAGGATCAACCATCCGAAGGAGATGTTCAAGGAAGGCCAGAAGATCAAGGTCATGGTGCTCCGGCTCGATCCGGGCGCGGGCAAGATCAGTCTCGGCCACCGTCAGGTTCTTCCCGATCCGTGGAAGATCATCGGCGAAACGTACACGACCGGCCAGAAGCTGAACGTGTCGATCTCGCGGATCGTGCAGAGCGGCGCCTTCATCCGGCTGCCGGAGGGGGCGGAAGCCTTCATGCCGGTCAGCGAGATGAGCTTCCGTCGCATCAAGCGACCCCAGGACGTGGTCGAGGAAGGCCAGGAGGTCGAAGCCCAGATCATCGATCTGCGGCCCGACGAACGGCGGATGGTGCTTTCGATGCGGGCTCTCGGCGGCGGCGCCGACGCGCGCGGCGGCGGACGGGACTATGCGCCCGCGCCGGGCGGCGGCGGCGGGTACGAGGACGAGTTCCGGCGCGACCGTGCCGGGGCCAAGGGCAAGAAGGGTGCCAAGAAGGGCGGCCGCGGCCGCGACGACTTCGAGGACATCGACGACTTCCCGCGGCGCGGGGTCGCGACGGGCGGCGCCACCATCGGCGAGCGCCTCGGCATGCTGAAGGGCTTCCTGAGCCGGGAAGACGAGGACGAAGAGGAGACCAAGCCTCAGGAAGAAACGACCGAAGAGGAGTAGACCCTCTCGGCCCAAGGCCCCCGCGCCCTCCGGCGCGGGGGCTTTTTTGTCGGCTACCGGGGCAGGGATTTGGTTTAATCTGAGGCGGTATGAGGGTCGCTGTCACCGGGGGGATCGGGGAAGGGAAGTCCACGGTGCTCGAGCGCGTCGCCGCGGCCGGTTTGACGTCGGTCTCGAGCGACGTGGTGGCCCGATCGGTGATGGAGGATCCGTCGACGCAGGCGGAGGTCGCCGCGCGCCTCGGCTACGCGGTTTTTCCTTCACGGGAGGAACTGCGGGTTCGGATCGGGGCGGACCCGGCGGCGCGCCGAACGCTGAACGCGATCACCCACCCACGAATCGTACAGGCTCTCCGGCGTCATCCGGCACAATTTGTCGAAGTACCCCTCTTGTTGGAAGCTTGTTTGTATGGTATGTTTGATCGAGTGTGGATTGTCACATGCGGTCGTGCGGAGCAGATTCGACGGCTCGAAGCGCGGTATGGTTCAAATGCACGCGCGGAGGAGTTGATCGCGACGCAGATTCCGACGGAGGCGAAACTTGCTTTCGCCGACGAAGTAATCCGAACGAACAGACCGGTTGAGATCGTCTCTCAGGTTGTTGCTGGCCTAATTGCCGGTCTGCCGGGAGCCTGATTGTCAGGTACGGTCGATCATGCTATACTCCACGCGACTTGCCTGCCAACCGTGCAAGCGCGGCTGGATGGCGATGAGGCCAACGGATTGGAGGGTTGTTGAAAGAAGCGTCAGTCGGGTCACAGGGGCGTCGCACGACGCCGCGTCCCCATCGCGGCATGCCTAATGCCGTCGAAAGCTGCGCTCCGTTCGTCTCCCCCAGGCCCGAATGCCTGGACAAGAAGAGGATTCAGAAGGAGGACGCGTCATAGTGAGGCGGTTCATCGCATCGTTGCCCGGGAAGGTGGTCAGCAATCTGCTAGTGCTGGCGTTGGTGTTGCCCTACCTGACCCTGACCATGATCAGTCGAGCGGAAGCCCAGGTTCAAGTGGCTCCCCAACTCGCCATTACCGAATTTGTCAATCGAAAGTCGCCAGGAACCAACTTTGGCGTACTTGCCGCGCAGGCGTTCGCGAAAGAGTTTCAAGCTACCAACGCCTTCGACGTGATTCCGGAGGAGACGGTGAACCGTGCGATCCAGTCGCTCGGGATCACGCCTCCGCTGTCGGATTCCGTCAACATCGTGCGG
>DASWVS010000065.1:0-3792 GCA_036401135.1 Fimbriimonas sp. | reverse complement strand
GTCCAATTCGGCGACGGCGTTGCCGGCGCCCGTCCCGAATCGGGCGTCGAGAACATCGTCGCCTCCTATCGGAAAGGTTCCGGGCTCGTCGGAAGGGTCCGGGCGGGGCAGCTTAATATGCTCCTGACCCGGCCGCTCGGCGTCATCGGCGTGACCAACCCCCTGGTGAGCAGCGGCGGGACCGATCCCGAGAGCGCGCGGGACGCCAAACTCAACATCCCCCGGTCGGCCCTCACCCTGGGACGGATCGTGTCGGTGCGGGATTTCGAGGATCATGCCGCTCGATTCCCCGGCGTGGCCAAGGCGCAGGCTGTGCTCCTCTGGAACGGGACGCGCCAGGCGGTCCACCTGACCGTCGCCGGACCCGAGGGCGAGGCGATCGATCCGGCGAACCTCGCCGCCAGCATCGACTCCGTCCGCGACGCCCGCTTCCCGTTCGTTCTGGACAACGTCGAGATCATCCGTTTCGCCGTCGCCCTCGAGGTGTTGGTGAAGCCCGGTTTCCTCTCCGAGAAGGTTTTCCCGGCCGTCCAAGCAAGGATCCGGGAGGCGTTCGGCTTCTCGAAGCGCCTCTTTTCGGAAGCGGTCACGGCTTCGCAGATCCTCGCCGAAGTGCAGGAGGTCGAAGGCGTCGAAGCCGCCAACCTCACCGGCCTCGGCTCGGGTGACGACAAGGTCCTCCGCATCAAGCCCGCCCGGAGCCAGGGGGGCGTCCTGCTTCCGGCCCAGATGCTGCTGGTGGACGACGGGGCGATCGAGATCAAGGAGATGAAGCGTGACCTATAACGGCGAGACCCTGCTGCGTCTGCTTCCCGAACTCTACGAGACCGAGGATGACGGCCCGCTGCGCGCCCTGTTCGAGGTGCTGGCCGGCGAGGCGGAGCGGATGGACGAGAACATCCGCCAGCTTTACGACGACCTCTTCATCGAGACCTGCGACGAATGGGTCGTGCCCTATATCGGCGAACTGCTCGGAGTCCGGGCGCTGCGAACCGTCGAGGGCGCGCCCTTCTCCCAGCGTGGCTGGGTCGCGAACGCGATCGCTTCCCGACGCCGAAAGGGCACGGCCTCGATGCTGAGGCAGCTTGCCCAGGACGTCACCGGCTACCGCGCCGTCGCCGTCGAGATGTTCGCCCTGGCGGCGTGGACCCAATACGCGAACCACCTCCGGCCCCAGAATCCGCGCACGCCCGACCTTCGGAAGAGCAATCCGCTGGAACAGATCGGGACCGCCTTCATGCCCGCTTCCTCGACCATCGACGTGCGGTCGGTCCGGATTCCCCGGGGCAAGGTCAACATTCCGAACGTCGGGATCTTCCTGTGGAGGCTGCACGATTTCCCGATGGAGGAAGTTCGCGCCCGCAAGTCGGGCCCCGTTCGCGCCTACACTTTCAGTCCCCTCGGCCTTGATGCGCCCCTTTTCAACTCCCCGGAGCCCCAAGGAATGGACGCGGCCTCCCTGGGTACCGAGGCCGATGTCCCCGACGTGCTGCGTCGGCGCGCCGTTCACGACGACCTGGAGGCGATGCGCCAGGCGAAGGCGCTCGGGCTTCGGCACCGCTCCCCCTATTTCGACACGGACCCTCCCGTTTTTCGAGTCCAGGTGGCGGGCGAGGCCGAACCGATCCCTGCCGAGGAAGTCTTTGTCTGCAACCTGGAAGCCTGGGGCGAGGTGCCGACCGCCCGGACCTATCGGGACGCTCAAGGCGACCTTGTCAACCTCCCGATTCGGGTGGGCGTGGACCCGCTCCGGGGAAGGCTCCGCTTCGTGCAGGGACAAGGGGCGGCCGGCGAGGTGCTCGTGAGCTACAGCTATGGCTTCGGCAGCGCGATCGGCGGCGGGCCCTACGACCGCACGCGATACCTGGCCGACCTCCTCCCGGATCGACCGGAGTGGTACCGCGTCGTCCAGACGGCGACGCCCGGAGCCGAGCCTTTCGTCGTAAGTTCGCTCCAGCAGGCGGTCAGCGACTGGAACGCCGAGGGCGGCGGCAAGAGCGGCGTCATCGTCGTCGCCGACAGCCGCACCTACGCCTCTAGCCCGTTGACGCTCGAGATCGCGGAAAACAGCCATCTCACGCTCATCGCCGGGCGCTGGCCCCTTCCGGACCTCGCCACCGATCCTCGCGATTTTCGCCAGATCTCGCCCTCGGGAGTCCGTCCCCACCTCCGCACGAACCTGCGCGTACAGGGAACCGCACCGGCGGGATCGGAGCAGGCGGGTTCGCTCGCGATCGACGGGCTGCTGATCGAAGGGAAGCTCATCGTCCGCCCTGGCAATCTGAAGGGCCTGCACCTCGCCGACACGACCCTCGTGCCCGGCGCCTCGTCGCTCGCGTTCCAGGGAACTGGCTCGCTGCGGCTGGAAGCGCGGATCGATCGGTGCATCCTCGGCGGAGTCCAGGTCGCGGGTCCGATCGAAAGGCTTTCAATCCGGGATTCCATCGTCCAAGGCGCCGTCACCGGTGGGGACGTACCGCTCGAGGTTGAAAGGTGCACGATCGCCGGCATCGTCGACGTGCAGCAGATCGAAGCAAGCGACGCGATCTTCCTGCAGCCCCTCGGGTGCGAGAGGACCCAAATCGGGTGCGTTCGGTTCAGCTACGTTCCCGAAGGCTCGCGCACCCCCCGCCGCTACCGATGCCAGCCGGACCTGGCGATCGAGGAAGCGGAAACCGAATCGCCGGCGGCAGCCGCCGCCCGGGTCTCGCCGAGTCTCGCCTCGGTCGTCTACGGGCAGCCCTCGTACATGCTGCTGGCGGAGAGTTGCTCCTCCGAGATCCTCGCCGGCGCTTCCAACGGCGACGAGATGGGCGCGTTCAACCGCGAATATCGCACCTTGCGCGAAGCCAATCTTCGCTTCGTCCTGGATGACTATCTCCGCGTCGGCCTCGAAGCCGGCATCTTCCATAGCACCTAAAGGCACTTCCATGAAAGGCGACTTCACCCGAGACACATTCCGTCCGCAGCGGCACTTTTCCAGCGTCCTGATGCAGCAGGGGCGCGTGCAGCTCGACGCCGATTGGAACGAGGTGGAGGATATCCGTCTCTACCGGGGGCGCGTCCAGGGAAAGGACGTCGTCGGCGGCTGCGGGGCTCCTGATGCCAACCCCGGCTTCGAGATCTCCTTCGGCACCGCGTTCCGCATCGGACAAGGGCGGTACTACGTGGACGGCATCCTGTGCGAGAACGACGCGGACGTCGATTTCGCTGCCCAGCCGGACTTTCCAGGCCAAGCCGACCCCGCTTCGGGCAGCCAGCTTTTTTACCTCGACGTCTGGGAGGAGCACGTCACCGCCCTCGAAGATCCCTACCTCCGCGAGGTGGCGTTGAACGGGCCGGACACGACGACGCGCCGGCGTGTGGTCTGGCAGGTGAAAGCGGCCGCTCTGCCGGCGGGGATTTCCACCTGCGAGGCGGCATTGGCGACCCTCGCAGGCCCTACGGATGCTCGCCTCCAGGCGCGGGCGAGGACGCTCGACAACACCGAAGCCTGCACGGTCAAGCCCGGAGCCAACTATAAGCGGCTTGAGAACCAGCTCTATCGGCTGGAGGTTCACCAGGGCGGGACGCTCGCGAACGCGACGTTCAAGTGGTCGCGGGACAACGGCACGGTGGCCACTCTCCTTGAAATCGCCGGTGCTCGCACCCTCACCGTCGAAAGCGTCGGACGCGACCAGATGCTCAGCTTCGCCGGCGGACAGTGGGTCGAGATCACCGACCGGCGGCGGGAGCTCCTCTCCCTGCCCGGAGACTTCTTCCAGGTCGTTCGAGTCGAGGGGAGCCAGCTCA
>DASWVS010000064.1:0-5192 GCA_036401135.1 Fimbriimonas sp. | reverse complement strand
GTCGATGAGTTCGGATCGGTACGATCCGAATGCTCCCGAGGCCGATGTCAGCCGCGGCAGCCAGTACATCTCGAAGAAGGACATCAAGGTCCTCCTGATCGGACTGGGCGTCCTCGCCGCCATGCTCGCCCCTTTCTACTTCGTCGGCGTCCGCAACAGCGAGAAGGTGCGGTGTTCCGGGCACATCGGGGCGGTGTACCAGGCGATGGGACTCTATGCCACCGAGCACGACGACCGCATGCCGCCGGTGTACCGCACCGAGTCGGACGGGATCACGCCCGGGTTGGGCGCCACCGGCCTCCCCTGGACCTTCGCCAGCGACACCGTGACCTACATGTCGGCGCGCGCCACCTACACCTGCCCTTCGGCGTCGGAGGCGGAGAACGTTACGACCGAGCACCCGGAAGGAGGCAGCAAGCGCATCGTGTCGAGCTACGGGATGTACAAGCCCTACGGGTCCGCCTTCCGCAGCTTTATCCCGGATCCGGGCACGACGATCCTCCTGGCGGAAACGTCGAACGCGGGATCGGAAGACTCGTTCGACCCTCTGCCGTTCGCGACGGACGGCTTCGTAATCGGCTGGGACAACTCGAACGAGATGCCGGACAAACAGACCACGGCGGTCACGCGCCTCGCTTTTCGCAACGTCGCCGGCGGCAAGTTCGACGAAAAAGGGACCTCCCGACACGACCGCGGCATCCACGCGGTGACGGCGAACGGACAGCTCGTCATGTTGAAGCCGACCGACTCTCGCGTCACGATTCAGAAGAGCACCGGGCTCCCCGTAGGGTTCTGGAACTTCCCTCCCTAGAGCGGATGGTCGCGGGCGAGGCGGGCGAGCCATTCCCCGCATTCGGCATCGTCCTCGGGGGCCGTCTCGTGCCGCAACAGGTACCAGGTCTCCGGGTGCTCGACGAAGCCGCCCCCTTTCGGCACGCTCCTCAAAGGGCCAAGCGACTCGATCTCGAGCATGTCCTGCCGGGTGAACGTCTCGAAGTTGCAGCCGAAGTCGGGATAGGTGGCCGACTCCTCATAGGAGAACCGTCGGAGATAGGTATCCCCCTGGTTGCAGTAGACGGCGATGCCCTGTTGGACCAGCGCCCCGACCTTCGTCGGTCCCATCTCCGTCGACTGCCTCAACCGCACGACGCGGTCGCCCCAGGTCCACCGGGGGTCGCTCATCTTCGTGTAGTTCCAGAGCACGAGGGGCCGGGCGGGAAGGAGCTTTTGGCCGTGGGGGATGTAGTCGGGCTGCGGGAAGATCGCCTCGCCGCCCACCGCGAACTGGGTCGGCGTCCAAGGCGCGAGTTCCAAATCGTACGCGGAGTGGTTGTAGATGCGATGGACCAGACGAAAGCACCCGCGCTCCTCGTCGGGTCGGATGCGGATCTCCTTCTGGGTGAAGTACGCGTCCTTCTCCGCGGTGAAAATGCTCCAGCCGTCTTCCTCGCGATGCTGGATCGGTTCGTTGTCGGGTTGGAACGTTCGCGGGGCCTCCTCGGGCGCGATCCAGAGCCGGTGGCCCCCGTACGACCGGAACTCGGCGCCTCCGACCATCCCCGCCGTCGTTTCCCGGACCGCGAGTTGGTTCCTCTCGCCGACGAAGCCGTACCCGAGGACGCGCGGCCCGACGTCGAGGGTGACGATCATCTCGACATCGCGGCAGACGAGGCGGGCGTTGCGCTCCCAACCGTGGAACGGGACGATTTGCACCCTGATGTTGTACCTGGGGGAGCGAACGAACTCTAGAACCGGAACTGGTAATCCAGCCGCAGCGTGATGTTGTTCCGGTCGATCCCCTGGTCCCAGGTGTGGTCGTAGCTCACGTTTCCAACGAAGAAGCTGAAGACCTGGTTCGGCCCCGGCTTCTGGTCGTACTGCAAGCTGTACCGCTGGGTTACCTTGCGCGCCACCGTCCCATCGAGGGTCTCAACTCCGTAGTAGACGGTCAGAGGCGATCCCTTCGACTCGTTCAGCTTGAGCGTGAGGCCGCCCGTGCGGGTGAGCTGGGTGCTCTGGTCGTTGATGTACTCCCGCCAGCTGCCGCTCCAGGACTGGTTCGGCGACTTGTTCCAGGTCAGCGCCCACTCGCTCAACCGGTCGGCGGCGGTGATCGAGCCTAGAAGAGCGTCGCCTTTGGCGACCTCGGGGTTCGTGCTCAGCCGGTGCGAGAGCTCAAACTTCTCGCTCGGCTTCACCGCAAGCTTGATGTCGCGGATCATGACTTCCTCGTCCCACGGAAGCGTCCTGGCCTTGTAGAAAATGCTCGCGTAGAGCCAGTTCTTCGGCGACTGAGGCGTCTCGAACCGGACCGTCCGATCGATCCCCCGGTCGCCGGTGGGCGTCATCTGGCTCTTGTACTCATAGCCGAAGGCGTACCGGCCGAAGAGCTGACCGCTGATGGAAACCAGGCGGTTCTCGCGCAGCCAGGCGGAGTAGTCGGCCGCCGTATCGTAGCTGAACGCCAGGGTCGCGTTTTTGACGAAACCCAGGTTGATCGGCTTGGCCGTGTTGAGGCGGACGTTACTGAAGCTCTGGGTGCGTCCATCGGCGTCCCAGGCGTTGACGCCATAGCCGCCCGCGACCAGCATGTCGCCGACTTTGCCCTGTTGGAGCGTATTCACCTGCTCGGCCGTCTGCGCCCCCGCGTTTGTTCCGATCCCGAGCGTGCTGTGGTACTCGCCGGCGGTCAGGCCGTTCAGATGCCGGGCATAACCGTAGCTCAGTCGAAGGCCGTTGCCGATGTCGTACCAGAACCCGTAGTTGCGCTTGGTCTCGTCGCGATCCTCGCCGGTGCGATTGATCTTCAGGTCCGTGACCGAAACGCCCGCCTTCGTGGTAAGCGCGGTGCTGACGGTGTTGGCGCTTACCTCTTCCTTCTGGCCGTTGTCGTAGTTGGTCCGCGTCTGCTCGGTCTTGATGCTGGTCTTCTGGTCGAGCTTCGTCTCGTAGGCGAGGTACTGGGTGTGCCGATCCGGCTCGGTCGTGTTCTTGCCGTCGAACTGGACCGTCTCGTTCATGAACTGCAGCTTGCCGAGCCGCCCGAAGTCGCGACGGAAGGTGATCCGCTCGATCACGTTCGCGAAGAGCTTGGCGATCGGGTCCTGGGCATGCTGCTCCATCTTGACGTATCCCAGATACGTCTTGTCGTTGGGGGTCCAGTCGAGGAGCATGTGCTTCAGCTCTCGATCCTCGGCGGTGGTCCCGTTGCTGGCGGTGTACTGGAACAGGTCCGCCTTCAACTGGGGCATCAGCTGCCATTTGACCCGGATGTCCTGCTGCCGGAACCCCTGGAGGGCCTGGAGCATGTCCTTCTCCGGGTCGACCAACTGGTTCGCCAGGGCCATCGTCGGGTCTACCGACCGGCTGTTGACGGTCACGTCGATCTTCTTATCGGTGAACGCGAGGCTCGCCCGCCTGAGTCCGCCTTCGCCGGCTTTCGCTTCGAGGGTGCTGACGGCGAGGTTCTTGCTCCCGCCAAGGGCGAAGTTCATCGAAAGGTCGGTTCGCTCGAGGCCCGCGATCGAACCCAAGCGCTGCCGCTCGAACTCGAGGAGGCCCGCAACCTCGTTGAACTGCTTGCCGAGCTCCTGCTTCCGATAGTTCGCCTTAAAATTCTTGCCCTGCAGGGCGGCGGTCTGGACCAACCCCTCGTCGGTCAACCCCTTGAGCTTGAGCTCGCTGATCGCGAAGTTCCAGTCTTTGAACAGGCTGGACTGAACGCTCGTGTATTCGCGGGAGATCCCGGTGGGGATCGTCAGCATCGCCCGCTGGTCGGGGCGCCACGGGGTCCCGGGGCCGTACATATTGGCGATCGCCGCAAGGTGTCCGTTCGCTTCGTCCGCCGTCATCGCCCCCGTCGAGTTGAACCCGTTGTCGGAGGCGCGCACGGCATGGTTCAGGCTCCAGGTCTTGCCCGAGAGCGAAAAGTCCTGCGCCCTGTAGTCTCCCGTGGGCGACTGGATGATGTTCTGTTTGAACGAGAGCGGTGTGGCCGTGCCGAACATCGAAGTCTGGAGCGACATCCACTGGCGCTTCAGGCCGGCTTCCAGGCCGTACTTCGCCTTCTCGTCCGGCAGGATGTGGTCGAACCGGGTGAATCCCTGGCTGACCTTCTGGTCGCCCAAAGCGAACTTCACTTGCGACGTGTCGAGCGAGACTTCCCGGCGTTCGATGCTGTTGCCGGTGACGTCGTCCGAGATCGAGGTCGCACCGAACTTGAGCGCGCCCGCCTTCTGCGCGAATTCGCCGCTGAGGTTCTGCCGGGACATGCCGCGCTCTTTGGCGAGTTGCTCCCGGTTCGCCTCGCCGATGGTCGCAAATTTGGTGAAGCCTTCGTCGACCTTCTGGCTGCTGTAGTTCAGCGAGAGGCCGCCCGTTTTCAGGCCGTACGTCCGCCACTCGATGGAACCGGCGTCGTCTTTGATGTTGCGGAACGAGTTGCTGAAACCGAGGCCCCCGAACTTGAGGTCCTTGAATGCCATCCCGAAGCGGGTCATGCCGCGCTCGTTCCGCAGCCGGTCGACCGTCGCCTGGTCGTAGCCCGATTCGAGCGCCTGGTTGAAGGCGGTGAAGTTGCTGCTGACGTCCTGGTAGTCGAAGGACGCCTCCCCTCCGAGCATCTTCGTGCTGTAGTTCTGCAGGATCAGCTTCGAGTCGCCTTCGTCCGCCGCCGCGTCTCCGGGCTTGTCCTGCGCCCGCATCGACAGCCCGCCCGCAACCTCGTTGCGCTCCCTCTGGCCGAAAAGCAGGAGGCCCTTGACGTTGCCTCCGGCGAACTTCAAGTTCGAATTGAAGCCGAAGATGTTCGTCGAGAGCACGCGGCCGTCGGCGGTGCGCTCCGTCTGGCCGAACCCCATCAGCATGCTCAAGCCTCCGGGCACGAGGCTGAAGCGCTGAGTCGGTACGCCGGCGAACTGCCGGGCGGCGTTCGGGTCGGCACCGGGTTTGTAGCGGTAATAGACGGTCAGCGAGTCGCCGGGCTTGACCGCGATGGCCAGGTAAACGACGCCGGCCGGCCCGTCGAGCTTATAATCCTGTCCGGCGACGAGCGTCCTTGTGCCGAGCGTCACCCGCTCCGAGCCCGGGATCACGTTCCCGAACCGAAGCGGCGCGGCAGGGCTCACGCCCTTCAGGGTGATGATGTCGAGGCTGGGGGTGCCGCCGACCTCGGCAACGGTCGGAGCATCCTT
>DASWVS010000063.1:0-2944 GCA_036401135.1 Fimbriimonas sp. | reverse complement strand
CGGGTTATGAGCCCGACGAGCTACCAGACTGCTCCACCCCGCGATGTGACTGAGATGATACCTCAGCGTCCCGTGACGAAGTCAAGGAGACTCTTCTTCTTACGCTTGCGCGCCGGCAAGCGTTCGAGCAATCCCTTCTTGGTCGCATCCTTCGCCGAGCGCCCATGGCGCATCTCGTTCAGAGCCTTGATGAGCCGCATGGCGGTAACCGCGCCCACGACGAAAGGCGAGAAGCGCTCGAACTGCTTGGACGCGCTGTGGACGACCAGTTCGGCCGAACCGATCACCCCGCGGGCGCGGCCTCCAACCTCGTTCGTGCGGTCGCGGACCGTCGTCGCGACCTCTTCCACGCGCTCGGCGACCTGCTGGACCTTGTGGATCAGCATGTCCGTCTTGGCGGCAAGCGAGGCGATCTTGGGCCGGGTGTCGTTCAGGATCGTATAGAGCTTCCACAAGGCGATGAGAAGGCCGATGTTGAAGAGCAGGTTGACGAAGAAGAACAGGCCGGAAACCCAAAGCCATACTGCTGGAATCTCTTTCATGCGATCACCCTCAGATCCACCCGGACCGTCTCGTTGGCAGGCAAGCTTACCGGCACGACGAACCCTCCGTCCTGAACGTGGATCTCGCCCCCGTTGGCGCTCAGCCGCCGGCCCCACATACCTCTGACGGCAAGTTTGGCAGATTGTTGCTTTGACGCCGGGTTGTGGATCGAGACCGCGGCTTCCCGCTTGAGCGCGTCGAGCCGGACCTCCGTGATCGTGCCCGCATCCGTCGTCGCCTCGAAGCCGATATGCCGCAGCACGATGCGGCGTCCGACCCCGTCCCAAGGGCGCACGATGAAGACGTCTCCGTCGCCTTCGCTGTCGACTTCGAGGACGCAGCCGAACGTGCTGAGGCCGATCCCCGGCTGAGGCAGCACGAAACAGGTGATCCGTTTGAGGTACTGGAAGAGGCTTAGGCCGAGATCGCCGGTGTACCACGACATTCCGAACTGGCGGGAGGCGGCATCGGGGCAGTAGCCCATGCTGCCGGCGCCGTCGGGGCGAACCAGCGACCAGACTCCCATCAAGCCGCCGAACGCCATGCGGAGGTAGGTTTCGGAGACGTCCTGGAGATCCCGGTCCAACGTGCCGAGCATCATCAGGGAGTTGGGAACCGTGCTCCTGCCGAAGCAGATCTCTCCCTTGTCCTCGATCGACGGCTGCTCGATTCCGAACGGCATCTCGGACCAGGCCTTGTCGCTGCCGTACCACCACCAACTCGGCGCGAGGGACCGTGAAGCGTAGGCGCACCGGATCGCGCGCTCCATCGCCTCGCCGTCTCCGCGACGGAGCGCCGCCCAGAAGGACTCCTCGTAGCCGACAGTGTGCCAGAGGGTTTCGCCGGGGGAAGGGTAGCGCCGGCGCCCCGTCTCGCGTTCCCGCTGGCGGAAAGCCGACACGAGCACGGCCGCCTCCTCCACCAGGTCGGCGGCTTCGAGGTCGTCGACCACGCTCGGGACGTACGACATCAGGGGGACGCCCACGCCGGTCGGGTTCGGGAAGGACGCCTGGCGGAACATCGAGATCAGGGTTTCCGCCGCCAGGCGCAGGTACCGCTGCCGCGACCTCTTCGTCTCGCCGTAGGACGAAGCGACTCTCGCCATGGATTGATAGGTAAGAGCCGTCAGGAGGTACGGGACCGGCCGTCCGCTGTTGATCGCCGTCGACCGCTCGCCGGCAAGGAAGGATCCCACCGTTCCATCGGCCGGGTTCCGCAAAAGGCGATCGACAAAGCTCTCAAGATAGGCGTCGACGGCCTGGACCTCGTCGGTGGAAGGGTAGAGGGTGTTCTTCTCGGCGAGGAAAAGCGCGTCCGAAAGGCTGCTCTCGATGGCGAACTCGCTGGAGTAGGGGAGGATGGTGTTTCCGGTGGTGTTGTCTGACGGGAGGATGGCGCCGGTCAGCGAGCCGTCCCGGGTGAACTGGTTCTCCAGGATCCACCGAGCCCGGGCGTTGATCAGGTCCGCGATGGGTTCGGTGAACAGGAGATGGGCTTCGCTGAGCCTGTCCTTCGTGTCCTCGAACATCAGCCGGATCGGCCCGGGATGGCTGGGGCGCACAAAGCAGAAGCCCCCCTCCTCGTCCGCATCCGTTTCCAGGTCGCACTCGACGTCCGTAAAGAAACGGGTGGGGGTGGCGCCGGTGACTTCCAGGGCGATCCCGATATCGGAGGGAGCCACCGCGGCGGGAAACAGCTTGATCGCCGGCTTGCCGCAGGCCTGGAGCGCCGCCGAGACGTTGTCCTGACGGTCCCGCTCCGCGGGCGCGAAGCGAGTCTGGTACACGCGCGTCTCGCCCGGCTCGAGGACGAGGGACGTGTGCCCCAGAAACCACTCGCCCCAGCCCTCCCGTTCGATCGCGGCGCGGCTGTGGACGTAGACGACGGGGATGCCTTCCCACCGGTAGGGCGTATGCAGGGAAGCGGGGACGTGGTTGTAGAACTCCCACCGCGTGTCGTCGCCCGGAAAGATCAGGAGCCCGGGAGGCCGGCCGGTCAACCGCTGGCCAAAGAGGTAGCTTGCGGCACCGCCGATGAACTTGTGGATGTAGATGCGGTCGTTCCAGAGCTCCTGGAGCCCCTTCTCGGAACGCGGAAACCCCTCGTACACGTTGTTCAAGGCGAACGGGAAGGCCAGCTCGCCGATCTCGATGCTTCGTCGGCTGCGGTTGCGGAGGCTGACGTCCCAGCAGATCTGGGGCAACGGTCCCGGGATCTCGTAGAACCTTCCCGTCGCCTGGATGTCCTCGAGAAACGCCAGCTCGTATTCGAAGGCGGCGTGGACGTCTTCCTCGACCTCGAGCACCCTCGCATCGGCGTTCCGGCTTACGATCCACGGATCGTCGGGCGAGGTCCGTGCCCCGAGCATGATCGTCCCGGGCAGATAGTCCTCGGTGAACTC
>DASWVS010000062.1:0-6552 GCA_036401135.1 Fimbriimonas sp. | reverse complement strand
CCGCATCCTGACCAGCCTTGCCGACAAGCACCCGCATCATGTGAGGACGGTCGAGTCCGAAGGGTTTGCGTGCCAGCAGCGCCAACCGGTGACCGCCGTCGATCCCCGCGAGTTCGATCCGGCCGTCTACGCCCCCCTCGTCGAGCAACTCGAAAGGGAGGGCATCGCGATCCGGACGCTCGAGAGCTTCGAACGCGAAGGCGTCGAGTGGCTGCGACCGTTCTATGAGATGCACTGTGAGATCATTCAGGACGTTCCCATGCCGGAAGCGTTCCAGCCGATCCCGTTCGACATGTTCGCGAAGGAGGTCCAGGATCCGAAGCGCTACACGCTCGAGAGCAAGTTCGTCGCCGTCGACGGCGGACGCATGGTGGGAGTGAGCGAGCTCCAGGCGAACAAAGCCGACGCCACGGTCGGGCACACGATGCTCACCGGCGTCCGCCGAACCCACCGGCGCCGCAAGATCGCGACCGCCCTCAAAGCCGCCGCCCTTGGCTGGGCGAAGTCGAAGGGGATGCGCTACGTCATGACCGACAACGAGGAGAAGAACCCGATGCTGGACCTGAACAAACAGCTGGGCTTCCGCGAGCGCTACGCCTTCCTCCAATACGCCAAGGACGTCGACTGATACCCCAAAAGCCCCTCTCCTTCGAGGAGAGGGGTTGGGGTGAGGTGGCGACCACGGCAGGCTCTCAACTAAGCCCTTCGCCTTAAAGGAGAGGGGTTAGGGTGAGGTGGAGCGAGTACGACTCTCAGAGTGCCCGCGCAATCGAACTCGGGCTCTAAGCTGGCCGCCAGACGTCATCAGCCCGAGATCACCGATTCCCCTGGGCCAGGCGCAGACGGATCGGCTTCAGCCCTGAGCGCTTGCCGCTCAGGCGACCGTGACCCGGGATGCGGCGCCCTGGAGCAGCCTCTCGACCACGTCCTTCGCCGAGTACGACGCCTGCCCGGGTTTCAGGAACCGCGCCACGGTAGCAACCTCGTCCCCTGCGGTAACGAGGGCGGCCTCCTTATAGCCGTCCTTCCGGGTCTGGCCCAGCCCGATCGTGGCCATCAGCCCGTTGCAGACGCACTTGCGGCCGACCGTGTCCTCGATCTTCCCGCCTTTGGCGAGGTAATCCTCGACGGGTTCGGCCGCGCAGCGGTAGCCGATCGTGCCGTCCTCCTTCTGGTAGGGCTGCCGCAGGTACCCGAGGTCGCAGAGGCGGGGCCGGGACTCGTAGATCGGACGCTCGGACAACGTCCCCTCGACCTGTCCCACCTTGAACGGGAATCCCGTCGGCGAGGCCAGCGGGTCGGTGAAAACGTTCAGCTGCCGCGCGGCGCTCGCCTTGAGCACACGATCCTTCAGCTCCGGCGCGATCCCCGATTCCTCGCAGAACGCGAAGGCGGTACCGACCTGGATGCCGGCGGCGCCGGTATCGAGCGCCTCCCGCAGCTTGTCCGGATCGGCGTACGATCCGGCGAGCCAGAACGGAAGCCCGATCTCGCGGATGGCCGCGAGGTCCGGAACGTCGCGCGGGCCGTAGATCGGCTCGCCCTGCTCGTCGAGCTGCAGCGGCCCGCGGGGCGGGGCGTTGTGCCCACCGGCGGTCTTGCCCTCGACGATAAAGCCGTCGACGCGCCCCGTGCTCTTGCGCGCGAGCGTCTGGGCCAAGGTCGCCGAGGTGATGATCGGCAGGAACTTCGGACGCTTCAGTCGCATCGGCGTCGCCAAAACCTCTGCCGGGTCCAGTCGCGCCGTGATCTCGCCGCCGTGGACATCGACCCGATACTCCGCCGGCTGCCACTCGGCGAACCGGTCGAGGACCGCCGGCACCTGGCGCGGGATCCCCGCTCCCATCAGAACGTAGTCGACGCCCGCGAGCATCGCCCCGAACAGCGACGGGAGCGTCGGCGCCTGGATCTTCTCGAGAAGGTTGATGCCGACGACACCGTCGTGCCCCTCCTTCGCCAGCCAGACCTCGGCGAAGTTCGCCACGACGATCAGTTCCAGCAGATCCTGCGACGGAGTGATGTTGGGCAGCGGTTTCGACTTGAACGGCTTTCCGGAGGCTTTACCGAACGGCACAAAGTAGCGGTTCCAGACGCGGGCCGCCATTTCCGGATCGGGGAAAGCGTCCAGCGCGCGACGCATATGCCCCCCTTCGTCGCCCAGTTGAAGACGCCGGGCGAGCACCACGTCGATGGCGGTACCGGAGATGACGCCCATCTGGCCAAGAGTCGAAACGGCCCTCGCGAGACGCCAGTTTGAGACGGCGACGCCCATGCCGCCTTGAATGATTTTCGGTTCCGCCATAATGCCAGACTCTTCTTACTCCAATAGGTCCAAAAACAGGGCAAACAAGGGTCCCGTTTTAGTGGGACCCCTGTTCCTCGAGCAACGGACGCCTCTACGACGCCGCCGGCGCCTTCAGGTTCGCCCCGTTGGAAGCGATCGTGTCCCTGTACCAGTAGGCGCTGTCCTTCGGGATCCGCTTCTGGCTTTGGTAGTCGACGTACACCAGACCGAACCGGTGCATATACCCCTGGTGCCACTCGAAGTTGTCCATGAACGACCATTGGAAGTAGCCCTTGATCGCCACGCCGTCCTCGCCCGCCTTCCGGAACTGGCTGATGTAACGGTCGAGGAAGTCGATCCTGCCCGGGTCGTGCACCTTGCCGTCCAGGTGGACCCAGTCGGAGAGGCCGATGCCGTTTTCGGTCACCACGATCGGCTTTCCGTAGCGCTCGAAGAAGAACCTCGGGCCCCAGTAGAGCGCTTCGGGCGTGACCGCCCAGTGGTAGATGGTGCGCCCGATCCCCTGCCGGTGCTTCACCACCTCGGGACCATCCTCGCCCATCTTCGCCGGCGAGCCGGTATAGGTGTTCATGCCAAAGAAGTCGGGGGTCTGGAAGATCGTCTCCATATCCTTCTCCCAACCCTTCGGCATCTGCTCGCCCCACATTCTCAGGCCGTCTTCGGGGTACCTGCCGAAGAAGATCGGGTCGTTCCACCAGGTGTTGCCCCAGACGTTGCGGTCCTGGCAGCTGAACATGATCTGCCGCGCCGCCTCGATGTCTTCCTTCGAATCGCTTGCGGGGCACATCGTGCCGCCGACGGGCGCCCATCCCAGGTCGCACCCCTTCTTGGCGCCGGAGCGGATGACCTGTGCGGCGACTCCGTGCGCCAGCAAGGCGTGATGGCCGATCCGCAGGATCTCCGGCCAGTCGTACTTATCGCCCGGGGCGTGCTCCCCCGATTGGTAGCCCATGCCGATGAAGACCTGCGGCTCGTTCAGCGTCATCCAGCTTGCGACCCGGTCGCCCAGCTTGTCGACGACCACCTTGGCGTAGTCTTCGAACCAGCCGACGATGTCCCGGTTCAGCCAGCTGCCCTTGTAGTACAGATCGATCGGCAGGTCCCAGTGGAAAAGCGTGACATGCGGCTGGATCCCCTTCGCCAGCAGTTCGTCCACCAGCCGATCGTAAAAGGCGAGTCCGTTCTCGTCGACCTTTCCGGTTCCGCTCGGCAGAACCCGCGGCCAGGCGATGGACATGCGGTAGTTCGGAACCCCGAGTTCCGCCATCAGCGCGACGTCCTCCCGGTAACGGTTGAAGTGGTCGCAGGCGACCGCGCCCGACTCGCCGGCATGGACCGCGCCCGGCCGCCGGCAAAAGATGTCCCACACCGAACCGCCGCCGCCGGCCGCCGAGGGAGTCCCCTCGATCTGATACGACGCCGTCGCCACTCCCCACAAAAAACCGTCTGGAAAAGCCATCGTCCCGTTCTACCCGTTAGGAACGGAGCCTGACGCTACAATCAACGCATGACCAACGCTGAGATGGCGCAGGCGCTCCGGGATCTTCGCGATTTCCTCATCGTGGCCGGTTACGAAGAGTCTCACGCCGTCCGCTACACGGCGATCGCGCGCACCATCGAGAAGATGCCCGAGGATATCGAGGAGCTCCGTCGAGAGGGCCGGCTTGAGGAGATCCCCGGCGTGGGACCGTTGATCAAGAGCTACCTCAAGGAGATCCTCGACACCGGGAGGGCCGAGTCGAAGGTCAAGGAGTGGGTCCAGTTCGCGCCGTGGTCGGTGACCGAGCTCTGCCACATCTCGGGCATAGGGGCGAAAACCGCCCAGAAGCTCTGGCACGAGCATGGCATCGGGTCCCGGGAGTCCCTCTGTCGGGCGCTGGGCGAGGGAAAGCTCGAAGGCGTCCTTGGGCCCAAGCTTTTGGAGGCCGTGCGACAGGCCTGCGCCTAACCGCGAGGCGGCTTCTTCCGGTTTCGCCCGTCGCTCAGGCGTTCCACTTCGGCGCGCAATTCCTCGACCTTGGCGACCAGGTGGGAGATTCGCTGCTCCGCCTCCTGGAGATCTTTCTTGAAGGCCGACGCGCGGATCTTCTGGGCGTCCTTCTCCCGGCGCAGGCTCTCGATCCGGGACTCGGCTCGGGCTTTGGCCTTTTGAAGCTCGGCGTTTCGAGCGCGGAGCCGTGCGGCTTCCTCGGCGAGGCGTTCGTTGTCCTGCTGTTGGATCCGCTGGGCCACGACCCAGCGCTTGAGGTTCGGCAGGGAGAGGGGGCGCATCATGGGTTGGTACTCCGACATCCCATAATGGGCTATGACGCTCTTCACCAAGATCATCAACCGCGAGATCGCGGCGGATATCGTCTACGAGGACGAGCACGTGTTGGCCTTCCGCGACATCAACCCGCAGGCGCCGACCCACATCCTGATCATTCCGAAGCAGGAGATCGCCGGACTCGCTTCGCTGCCCGATGGGGAAGGGGACCATCTCTACCTCCTCAACGCGGCCAAGAAGATCGCCGAGAAGGAAGGCTTGACCGAAGGCTATCGCCTCGTCATCAACCAAGGCGAGCAGGCCGGCCAGAGCGTGCCCCACCTGCATGCACACCTCCTCGGCGGCCGAGACCTCGCCTGGCCTCCCGGATAGTTGGAGTGAGGAGGGCTGGCACTTTTCCTTGCTCCGCCGAGGCGTGTCTCGGCATCGATCCCACGAACCACCTCGTACGTTCATGGCGAGGCGAGCCTCGCCACCCAAAGAGACCGCAAGCGGTCCTCACTCCAAAATGACGCACCCTGATTTCCTTCCTACCGGCCGGCCTGTCGTCGGCGAGCGGCGCTCCTACGGTTCCTTGCCTCCCGAAGAGCGCTTCGGCGTCGGCGTCATCGGGCTGCACGAAGGCCTGACCGAACTGGTCGCCCTCCGTGCGTCGGGCCTCTGCCGCGCGGTCGCCGGGTGCGACCTCGCCGAGGAGAAGCGGGAGCAAGCCCGCCAAGCCGCCCCCGGCATCTTCCTGACCGGCGACTACGACGAGATGCTCGCGCGCGACGATGTGAAGATCGTTGCCGTCTACACGCCGGACCCGTACCACGCCGGCCACATCGAGAGGGCTTTCCGGGCGGGGAAGCACGTCATTTGCACCAAGCCGCTCATCAACGACCCGGAGGAAGCCGGCCGCTTGCGCCAGGCAGCCCGCGAGACGGGCATGAGGCTCCAGGTGGGGCAGTCGACCCGGTTCGGGGAGCCGTTCCAGCGCCAGCGCGAGATGTTCGAGAGCGGGTGGTTCGGCGAGATCGAGGTGGTCGACGCCCACTACAACCACCGGATGGACTGGTACTACGAGAAGTCTCCCTGGACGATCGAGACGACGCACTGGGCGTACCTCGGCTTGTCGCACCCCGTGGACCTGGTCCGCTGGTATCTCGGCCCGATCCAGGAGGTCCACGCCTATGGCACCACGACCGAGCTCGGAAGGTCGTACGGCTTGCCGACGCCCGACGCGATCAGCGTCAACCTGATCGGGGAGAACGGTCGGATCGGGCGGGTGCTCGGCAACTACGGCTTCCACGAGCTTCCGCGAGCCCGGGCGTTGATCGAGTGCTGGCTCATGGGCTCCGGAGGCTCGTCCCTCGCCCGCTATCCCGAGCTGCGTTTTACCTACCACGACGATCGCGGCGTGGAGATCGACGAGGACTATCAGCACGCGATGGCGGGCTACTACCACCGCCACGAGCTGCAGGGGATGCACTACGGGGAGTTCTGCAACTACACGGACTACTTCGCCAGCCGCCTCCTGTCGGGCGAGGACAACAGCCCGGACCTGGAGGAGGGGCTCCAGTCGGTGGATGTGATGAAGGCGATCGTGGAATCGTTGGAGACGCGGAAGCCCGTTCGAGTTGATAAATCGGGCTGATATCGCTCGATCCAAGAGCGACGACGGCCTATACTAGTGCAAGAAAGATGCTGGAGCTTCCGGAGATCGCCCGTCTCGCCGTTCAGGGACAAAAGGAGCTTGCTGGCCGGCAGATCGCCTCTGTCGCCTTTGGCGACAAGCCGCACAAGTTCCTCTTCAAGAACAAGGACGATGGCGAGATCGCGCGCCTCCTTGCGGGGAAGACGATCCGCGAGGTCTGGGCGGACGCGAAGTGGCTGCACCTTCGGTGCGAGCCGGGGGTGGTGTTCTCCTTCAATGAGATGGGCGGGCAGATCCGATTCGTCGAAGCGGGATCGCCCCTGCCGACGAAGGCGCACTTTGTGA
>DASWVS010000061.1:0-4309 GCA_036401135.1 Fimbriimonas sp. | reverse complement strand
GGGCAACGTGACCGAGATCAACTTCGAGAAAAAGAAGTTCATTTTCCATCCCTCGTCCGTCGACATCACGAAGCGCAAGCCGGACGGCAAGCGCACCTTCCTTGCGAAGCTCCTGCCGGTGGGCGCCGACTCGATGGAGATCGACGTGGCTCTGAAGAACGGCAAGAAGCTGGCCATGGCCCTCGACACCGGGAACGCGTTCTTCGTCACCACCCACAAGGACTCTCTCGAAAGGGTCGGCGAGTGGGAACCGGGCAAAAAGGCGAAGTACATGGGACTCGCCGGAGTGGCTTCAGGACCGGTGGACACCTTCTATAAGAGAATGGAGGACACCGTGATCTTCGGGGTGCCGGTCAAGAGCTCGGTCTGGGACGTCATCGACCTTCCTTCGTCGGACGCCGAAGCCGACGGAACGGTCGGGTTCCAGTTCCTGAAGAACTTCAACATCGTCATCGACTATGAGCGACGGCGGGTTTGGCTGGACAATTTCACCGGATCGGCGTCGAACGAGGAGCCTGCTTCGGTCGGGATCTCCGGATTCACCGACTCGAAGACCAAGCGCGTGGTCATCGCAAGAGTCTCTCCCGACAGTCCGGCCGAGGCGGCGGGAATTAAAGCCGGCGACCACCTTCTGGCGATCGGGGACAGGGACCTCACCGAGAGCTACAGCTTCCGAGCCATCCAGAACCTGGTGGAGGGCGAAAAGGACTCGTTGGTCAAGCTCGCGGTTTCGAGAAACGGGCAGCTCAAGCGCTACGAGCTGAAGCGGATCCCTCTCGTCAACTGACGGGAGGTGATCCGGCAAAGAGGCTGATCGCTTCATCCAGCATGGCCTCCGTCAGTCGGCCGGTGAAGGTGTTCTGCTGGCTGGGGTGGTAGGACCCGACGATCAGGGTTCCGCTCTCCAGTCGGTTCGTCGCCAGGTGCCGGAAGGGAGCCTTCTTCGCCCCCAGCTGGCGGTGCACATTGTCCCAGGCGATGCTCCCGAGACAGAGGATGGACTCCCAGGATCGCAGCCGGAGCACCCTCGTCAGGTAGCGGCTGCAGTTTGCGAACTCCTCCTTCGTGGGCTTGTTGTCGGGGGGTGCGCAATGGGCGGAGGCGGCGATGAGGACGCCGTGGAGCGCAAGGCCATCTCCGACATGGGTGGCATTCGGTTGGTTGGCGAGGCCTGCCCTGTGCAGCGCGCGGTAGAGCCAATCCCCGCTGCGGTCGCCGGTGAACATCCTCCCGGTGCGATTCCCTCCATGCGCGGCGGGAGCCAACCCCACGATGAGCCGGGTGGCCTCGGGATCGCCGAACAGGGGAATCGGTTTTGCCCAATACTCCTCGTCGACGAAGGACTTGCGCTTCTCCCTGCCGACCCGCTCGCGCCATTCGACCAACCGGGGACAGAGCCGGCAGGCGATGATCTCCTCGTTCAGTAGACGAATGTCGTCCGGCACAACCGAATTGTATCCTCAGCACGTCCTAACAGTCGATGCCGATCTATGAATACGAGCCGGTTGGGCACGATTGCCTCATGTGCGATGGGCGGGTCGGTGTCATCCAGTCGGTTACCGAGGAACCTCTGTCCTTCTGTCCCTACTGCGGACTCGAGGTCCGGCGGGTCGTGAGCCGGGCCGCGATCAAGATCGCCCGCGACGCCTCGCCGGACCGGGCCGGAAGCCGCGGATTCACCACCTACCGAAAGGTCGAGGAAGGGAAGTGGGAGAAGCTGTCCGGCGACGGCGCCGATATGCTCGTCGGATCGGACGAGGACATGCGGGCCATCAGGGAAGAGAAAAAGCCGCGGAAGGTGTACGAGGTGGACGAGAACACCTAGACGATGAGGTCGGGGATCCCGAGGGATTCCTCGAAGCCGCACATCACGTTCATCGCGTGGACCATCTGGGCTGCTCCGCATTTCCCCTTCGCATCCGCCATTACCTGGACCGTGAGCAGGCAAGCTGGCTCGTCGGGGGTGACTCGCAGATGGTAAACCGCGTTCGGTCGGTGCCTCACCAGGTTCACATGCCAGTCCGACTGCTCGTCGCGCCTAACGAAGAAGGACCTCCCGAACCGCTCTTCATAGAGGTCGTCGATGTCGTCCAGCTCTTCCGGGGTGCGGATCGCCGCAATCGCCGTCGCCGCATAAACGTTCGCCAAGTCCGCCTCCTGGTGGTCCAGCACCACGCCTCCCGGCCAGCCGGCGCTCGCCAGAAAATCACCGATGGCTGCCTCTCCCCCGGGCGCGTTCGTCTGGAAAGCCGGCGGTTCGAGGATCAGGCCGGCCGCTGCCAGCGGTCCAAGCGCGATGAGCGCCAGCGTCGCCGCCGGCGACGGTACCGACATCGCATCGGCGCAGACGATCGGGTTGTTGTCCATCAGCTCGACGAGGCCATGCTGCTCGATGGTCGCGTCCCCGACCGCGATGCGGCGGTGCCACCCACCGGTTCGAAACTCCAGCGGGGCCGATCCCTGACAAACCTCGGCGACGCGAGGATGCGCGGCCAGGAGCGCGAGGAGCGACGGGTCGTTGGTAGCGGCGAGGTCGATCATAGGGTGGAGCCCAGGCAGGATCCCTGCCCGGGGCTTCGACTACGCACGAAGGATGCTGATGTTCGCGGTCATCTTTTGTCCCGTGCTTTGCGGGTTGCTCATGTTGAGCTTGATGTCCATCTTGATCGGCATGCCGTCGGCCATGCTGATGAGGCCGCGGCCCTGTCCGGTCGCCGGCTGAGGACCTTTCGAATTGATGGCGATCGACACCTCGGCCGCCTGCTTGCCGTTCACCGTCTTGAATCCGAGGAGCTTATAAACCGCGGTTGCGGTTCCACCCGCCCCCGGTCCGCCCATCCCGCCGAGCGGAACGGTGGAGGTCCAGGTCCCTCCAACCTTGACCGGGGCGGCCGGGTAGGTCGTGAAGGTACCGGCGCTCGAAGCCTGGCCGACCGGCTTGCCGAGCGACGAAACCTTGACCGTCGACTTCATCGGTTCGGTCGTGGCGGGCTTACCGTTCAGCAGCATAGGTCCCGCTTGGACGTTCACGGTTGCGACGTTGCCGGTCACGGCGGCGATCGTCTGTGCGACGGGCATCGACATGGAGAAGGGCTGGGGCTGCCCGGGCATGGGGACGACGCTCGAAACCTTGTACTTGATCGTCTGCCCCTTCGTGAATTTGAGGCGGAACTGATAGCCCTGTCCGGCCTTGGTGACCTGAGCGGAGGCGGTGGCCGCTCCAAGCGTCAAGGCCGCGATTCCGAGGGTGGTGATCTTTGCCAGTCGATTCATCATTGTTTCCTACTACGCCTTCGACGCCCGGGCGCCTTCAAGGTATCGCTCGGTCGGTACGAAATCATAGCCGTACTGATTCGCGATCGCCTCCAGGGTGACCTTTCCGGCGGCGACGTTGAGCCCGCTCCGCAGCGCGGGATCCTCCCGGAGAGCATCGAGGCCCTCGTCGGCGAGCTTGAGCACATAGGGGAGGGTCGCGTTCGTGAGCGCGTAGGTGCTCGTGTGGGCGACGGCGCCGGGCATGTTGGCGACTCCGTAGTGGACGACGCCCTCGACGACGTAGGTCGGGTTCCGGTGAGTGGTGGGATGGGTCGTCGCGAAGCACCCGCCCTGGTCGACGCAGACGTCGACGATCACGGAGCCCGGCTTCATGAGCTTGAGCATCTCGCGGTCCACGAGGACCGGGGCGCGGGTCCCTGTGACGTAGACGGCGCCGATGAGCAGATCGACCTCCTGGAGCACCTTCCTCAGAGTGCCCGGGTTCGAGTGGAGGGTGATGACGTTGTTCGGGAAGATGTCGTCGAGGTAACGCAGGCGGTCGAGGTTGATGTCGAGGCAGTAAACGGTGGCTCCGAACCCCGCCGCGACCTTGATCGCGTTCAGGCCCACCACGCCCGCACCGATTACGGCCACGACGGCGGGCTGAACGCCCGGCACGCCGCTCAGAAGGACTCCCCGGCCTCCCATGGGCCGTTCGAGGTATTTCGCGCCTTCCTGGATGCTCAGGCGGCCCGCAACCTCGCTCATCGGCGTGAGGAGCGGAAGATGGCCGTTGCTCAATTGCACGGTTTCGTAGGCGATGCAGAACGCGCCGCTCGAAACCATCGCGCCCATAAGCTCCTCGTCGGCAGCGAAGTGGAAGTAGGTGAAGACGAGCTGGCCCGGGCGGATCCGCGGGTATTCCAAAGGCCGGGGCTCCTTCACCTTGACGATCAGTTCGGAACGGCTCCATACCTCATCGACCGATACGATCTCCGCCCCGGCTTCGCGATACTCGTCGTCGCTGATATGGGTGCCTGCGCCGGCGCCGGTT
>DASWVS010000060.1:0-15342 GCA_036401135.1 Fimbriimonas sp. | reverse complement strand
GACGGGTATCTCATGCGGAGACGCCCCTTCTTCATGGGCAAACCCATCTGCCACGGCACCATCGCGACGACGTGGCACCTCCGGTTCTTCCGGGCGGGCTGTGGACGGTGCGAGGGGCGGCTCTACGACCAGCACTTCCTGTGCGACGGCCGGTACGGGAAGCTGCGCGGCCAGCTTCTCGATCTCCAACTCGCGAGTATCGAGTCCTGGACGTCGTCGCACAACCGGTGGTCGACCGCCGAGGCGCACCAGGCCTTGCTCGAAGACGAAGGAAGGGACCTGCTTCCCGCGCGCTTTTTCGGCGACCCGAGGATGAGACGCCGCTGGATCAAGAAACACGTTTGGTACCGAGCCCCGCTCTTCATCCGGCCCCTTCTCTTCTTCCTTTACCGCTACATTTTCAAGCTGGGGTTCCTGGATGGGCGGCACGGCATCGTCTACCACGTGCTCCAGACGTTCTGGTACCGCTTCCTGGTGGACGCCAAGCTGTTGGAGCGGGAACAGGCGAAGCAATGGAAGAGCGACCTTGTGAGGAGCCTGGAGGAAGGGTTCTGAACGATCCTCGCGGGTGTGCCCGAGCCGTCCCACCCGACACGGCGGCCATCCGAAAACTCCTCTGGGCGTACGTCGCCTTGGTCTTTCTGGAAGGGCCGCTGCGCAAATGGTTCCTCCCGGGCCTCTCTCAGCCGCTTCTGGTCGCGCGCGACCCGATCGTGCTCGCATTGCTCTACCTCGCGTGGAAGCGCCGGCTGTTCGTCGGCACCCGGTTCATGGAGTTCGTGGGCTGGTTGGCGTTCGCCAGCGTCGCCGCCTCTCTGCTGGTGAGGGACGGCTTCCTCACGACCGCCTACGGGTTCCGGTCGAATTTCCTGCACCTCCCCGTCATTCTGCTCATGGCGAGGGTTTTCGAGCGAAGGGACCTTTTGCTCTTCGCCAGATGCGCGCTCGCCTTCGCGTTGCCGCACGGCTTGCTGATGATGGCCCAGTTTTTCAGCCCGCCCGGCGCGTTCCTCAACTCCGGCGCGGACGACGCGTTCACCCAGATCGGTTTGGGCGACGGCTACATCCGTCCGGCCGGGATCTTCAGCTACAACACCGGAGCCTCGGCCTACCATGCGATCGTTCTGGCTCTCTGCCTCGCCCCGCTGGGCGGCAGGGGTTCCCACTATGGCCTTCTGCGCGCCTTCGGCTACGCCGGCACAGGATTGGCCACGGTCTTCTCCGGCAGCCGAAGCGCCTGGATGGCCTTCCTGGCGGTGTCCGTCGTCTATTTGTCGGCCTCGATCCTCTGGTCGTCCGCGCAACTCGCCCGAAAAGCTCCGGCACTGATGGCCCTTCTTGTTTTTCTGCCGATCGCGCTCGCCTTCCCAAGCGTCTCCACTGCGCTGGAGGTGTTCGTCAGCCACCGGCTTGCGAACGATTCGACTCAAACCGAGCTGTTGCCCCGACTCATCGGCCTGTTCACTCGACCGTTCGAGACGATGTGGGACTTCCCGCTTCTCGGCTATGGTCTGGGGGTCGGCACGTCGGCTGGAGCGGCTCTGTCCGGGATCGGTTCACTGTTCTACTACGGCGACGCCGAGACCGAGTTCACCCGGCACTTCCTCGAGTCGGGCCCCCTCCTGGGCGGCATGTTCGTCGCCCTCAGGATAGGCGGAGCTTTTCATCTGCTCAAACGGTGTCTCAAGACCGCCCATCGAAGCGACCTGACCGCGCTGCTGCTCTGGGCTTCGGTGGCTCCCAGCCTTGTGGCCGGAAACCTAGGACAATCGACGGCGGCGGCGTTCTGCGTGCTGGTCTCCGGGCTTGCGCTCCTCGCGTGCAGGCACGCTGAAGAACCGGAGCCTCGGGCGGCGCCGGCACTGCCTGGAGGTCGCCAGATTCTCGCGGAGGCTCGGATCTAGGTGGCCGGGGTCGCCCGAGGCACGCGGCCGTCCGCGAACCTGGACCTGATCCGGGGAATCGCCGCCATCGCAGTCCTCCTCGGCCACTGGCGCTATTTGTTCTTCGCCGACTTTCGCGAAGTCACCGCGCCGGGACTGGGGACGAAATTCTTCTACTTCCTGACGGGGTTCGGGCACGAGTCGGTAATGGTGTTCTTCGTTCTTAGCGGGTACCTGGTGGGAACGAGCGTGCGCAGCGCCGTCGGCCAGGGGCGATGGTCGTGGAGCAGCTACGCGTCCGCCCGGCTCGGCCGCCTCTACACGGTGCTGATCCCGGCCTTGCTGATCGGCGGGACGCTCGATTTCGCCGGTGCATCGACGCTCGGTTCGGCAGGGGTCTACGCGGGCGCGGACCCGTTCCGGGCGATGCTGCCTGCAGCACCACAAACACAACTGGGAACCGATGTCCTGATGGCCAATCTGGCCTTTCTGCAGACGGTCCAATCGCCCACGTTCGGGTCGAACAGCCCGTTGTGGAGCCTGGCGAACGAGTTCTGGTACTACGTCCTGTTCCCGATCCTTCTTCTGTCGGCGCGGCCGCGGGTCGAACTGCCTGCGCGCTTGCTCGGCCTCGCCTGCGCCTTCCTGATCCTCGCCTTCGTCGGCTTCGAGATCGGGAGCCTGTTCCTGATCTGGCTCATGGGGGCGGCGGTGGGAGATCCCTTGGCCAACAAGGCGCTGGGGAACCGGGCCAGCCTTTGGGCGGCGGGCGGTGCGCTGGCGCTTTCCCTGATCGCGTCGAGGTTCGGCCTCCTGTTCCCGCGGATGGCCGGCGATCTGTTGGTCGGTTCCTGCGCGGCTCTGTGGGTTGGTTCGGTGGCATGGCAGGCCGATCGGCCGTGCCGGTCCTGGACGAGGAGCCTTGCCGCCTATCTTTCGAACCGAAGCTATACGGCTTACCTGTTCCACGTTCCTGCGCTCGTGCTCCTGAACGGCTTCCTGCTCGGCGACCAACCGCGCTGGAGCTTCACCGGGTACAGCCTGGGAGCCGGGATCGGCGTACTGGCAGCCGTCTGGCTGTACATCGAACTGATGTGGCGAGCCTTCGAGAGCCGAACGACGGAGGTCCGGGCGTGGATCGCCTCCGTGCGGCTATCGCGGCGGGTGCCCGCATGAGGTTCGTCCTCTCGACGACCGTCCAAGCCCATACCTTCGACGTGGCGAGGGAGCTACAGCGCCGGTCGGCGCTGGCGGGGCTGCTGACGGGCATGCCGCGGAGCCGTTTGGCACGACGCGGCCTTTGCGGCCCCGAGGTCCTTTCGTTCCCTCTGCCCGTTCTCGCTGGAATGGCCGCCCGGCGGCTCGTCATGTCCCAGGCTTTCGAACTCCGCTCCGAAGCTCCGCCGAAAGCCGCCTTCGACAGGTGGGCGGCACGGAACCTGCCCGAGGGGGACATATTCATCGCCACCTCGAGCTGTGGCCTCGAGACGGGCCGGCGGGCAAAGAGCCGCGGAATGCTCTGGGTCTGCGACCGGCCCTGCAGCCACATCCTGGCCCAGGACAGGCTCCTTCGAGAGGAGTATGAGCTACAAGGCGCCCGGTGGCCGGGGATCTCGAAGACGATCATCGACCGAGAGCTCGCCGAATATGACGAAGCCGACCGCATCCTGGTGCCTTCGCGTTTCGCGGAACGTTCCTTCCTGGATCACGGCACGGATCCGGCAAAGATCTGGCGCCTCCCTTACGGGGTGGACCTCACGCGTTTCACGCCGGGCGACACCGGGAAATCGGATCGTTTTCGGGTCCTGTATGCCGGGCAGAAGACCCACCAGAAGGGCATCGCTTACCTCCTCACGGCCTTCGATTTATTGCGGAAGCCGGGAAAGGAGCTGCTGATCGTCGGGAGCGAGAGCCCCGAAACAAGCGAACTCCTAAGCCGCGCCGCCTGCACCAACGTGAGGACCGTTCCCTCCGTGCCCCGGGAAACGCTGGCTCGCTTCATGGCTTCTTCCCACGCGCTCGTTCTTCCAAGCATCCAGGAGGGGTTGGCGTTGGTGCAGGCCGAAGCCATGGCGTGTGGATGCCCCGTGATCGCGACGACGAACACCGGCGGCGAGGACCTCTTCACGGACGGCTTGGAAGGCTTTATCGTGCCGATACGCGACCCTCTCGCGATCGCCGAACGGCTGCAGCAACTGGCGGACGATCCGGACCTTCAGCGGAACATGGCGGGCAGGGCACGCGCCTCCGTTCAGAGTCTCGGAGGTTGGGCTACCTATGTCGACCGGCTCATCGAGCTCGCGCGATGCCAGACGGAGGCGGCAGCGTGAAGATCCTCCTGATCGGCAACTACCGCCCGGACGGGCAGTGGAGCATGATCGGGTTCGAGGAAGCTCTCGCGCGCGAACTGACCCGAATGCAAGCGACGGTCGAGTCGATCTATCCTCGGTCGCGTCTTCGGGCGCTGGCCAAGGGCACAGCCGCCCGGAAATGGCTTGCGTATGCCGACAAGTTCGTCCTCTTTCGGCCCCGGTTGCGAATGGCGGTGGAGCGCGCCGACCTCGTTCACCTCTGCGATCAAGGGAATGCGCTCTACCTGAACGAGTTTCATCACCGGCCTCACCTGGTGACGTGCCATGATCTGCTGGCCTTGCGCGCTTCGCTCGGTGAGATTCCGGGCTGGGGCGTGAGTGCGAGCGGCAAGCAGCTTCTTGCCGCCGTGCGGCGACGGTTGGCCTCGGCAGCAAACATCGCCTGCGTGAGCGACGCCACCAGGCGCGACTACGAGCGGCTCATCCCTTCGAAGCCACGCATCCACCTTGTTCCGAACGGCCTGTTCAATCCCTACCAGGCTCTCGACCGAAACTCCGCCGTCGCAAGATTGAAAGACCTCGGGTTCGACCCACGGACGCCGTTCCTGCTGCACGTCGGCGGCAACGAGCCGTACAAGAACCGTGCCGGGGCGGTCGAGATCCATCGAAACCTGCGAAAGCGGCTTGACCACGCGCCTCGCCTCGTCCTCGCAGGACACCCCCTTTCCATTGCCTTCAGGACAGAGCTCGGAGACGACCTCCGGACGGGCCGAGTGGTCGAAGTGCCCCGCCCTACCGACGATCAGATGGAGGCGCTCTACTCCCTCGCCGAGGCGCTCCTTTTTCCCTCCCACGATGAGGGGTTCGGCATGCCGATCCTCGAGGCGCTCGCCTGCGGCTGTCCGGTTTTCACCTCGGATCGGCCTCCGATGACCGAAGTCGGTGGGAGCGCCGCCGTCTACATCGATCCGAGCCGCCCCGATTTGGCCGCGGAAGTGATCGCGGCTTCCTGGAATCGCCGGGCCGACATGGCTGCCGCAGGCCTCCGAGAGGCCCACGGTCGTGGGCCGGCCCGCATGGCGCAGGATTATCTTCGCATCTATGGGGAGATCGTGGGGTGACCAGGGTGCTTCACGTGATCAACACCTGCGACCCGAGGGACGGGGGACCGAGCGAGGGGCTGCGCTGTATGGCGGATGCGACGCGGCGTCTGGGGATCGAGGTGGAGATCGTTTCGCTCGACGCACCGGAGGGGAGGTTCGCGGACGGGTTCGGGATGCCGATCCATGAGATCGGGCCGCGGTCCGGCTCGTACGCCCGGACGGCGACGCTGTCTCCCTGGATCAGGAGGAACGCGAGCCGGTTCGACGCCGTCTTCGTCCACGGCATCTGGCAGCATCATAACCTGGCGGTGCGCGAGGGCCTTCGGGGCCAGCCGGTCCCGTACTTCATCTTCCCGCACGGGATGCTGGATCCGTGGTTCAGGCGGGCGTTCCCTCTGAAGCACCTGAAGAAGTCGCTCTTCTGGCCGCTGCAGCATCGGGTGCTGCGCGAAGCGCACTCGGTCCTGTTCACTTGCGAGGAGGAGCGGCGGCTGGCGAGACAGACGTTTCGGCCTTACCGAGTGACCGAGCGGGTGGTGCCTTTCGGGACGAAGGCGCCTCCGCCTCCGAGCCCGGCCCAGACGCAGGCCTTCTACAGCGCGGTCCCAGGGGCGGCGGGCAAGCGGGCGCTCCTCTTCCTCGGCCGGATCCATCCCAAGAAAGGGCTCGACCTGCTGGTTGAAGCGTTTGCCGAAGCTATGGGCGGCAAAAGCGGTTGGGTTCTCGTCGTCGCCGGCCCCGATCAGGCGGGATGGAAGCCTCGGATCGAAGCGAAGGCGGAGCGGCTGGGGGTGGCAGGGCGGATCCTCTGGCCGGGAATGCTGCTGGGGGACGCGAAGTGGGGCGCCTTCCGTTCCGCCGAGGCTTTCGTGCTGCCCAGCCACCAGGAGAACTTCGGCATCGCCGTCGCCGAAGCCCTCGGCTGCGGAACGCCGGTGCTGATCTCGGACAAGGTGAACATCTGGCGAGAAGTGGATCTGGACGGTGCGGGCTGGATCGCTCCGGACACGGCGGCGGGGTGCAAGCGCCTCTTCGACCGCCTCCTGTCGTCTAGCGCGGCGGAGCGCGCCGCGATGAGTACAAGAGCGAGCGAATGTTTCAGCCGGCGATTCGATGCGGCTCGCCTGGGCGAAAGCCTCGCCGAACTCGTCGAGGAGGCGAAATGTCCGAGCTCCTGACGCCGCGGGGTGACTATGGCAGCGCGTCCTTCTCACGCCGGAACCGCATGAGGCGGGCCGTCTGGGGTCTGGCCTGGGCGCTTCTCTTCCGCCCCACCCCGAGACCCGCCCACCGATGGCGCGCGGGGATCCTGCGGCTCTTCGGGGCTAAGGTCGAACGAGGGACCCACGTCTACCCGCGCGTTCGGATATGGGCTCCGTGGAACCTGGATCTGAGGGAGGAGTGCGGCGTCGGCGACGACGCGATCCTTTACTCCATGGACGCGATCACGATCGGGCGCAGGGCGGTGGTGTCGCAAGGCGCCCACCTCTGTTGCGGGACGCACGACTACGACGACCCCGACTTCCCGCTTCGGGCGTATCCGATCGTGGTCGGAGATCGAGCGTGGATCTGTGCGGAGGCCTTCATCAGCCCGGGAGTTCAGATCGGTGAAGGCGCGGTCGTCGGCGCCCGGTCCGTCGTAACCCGCGATATCGAACCCTGGACCGTCTGTGCGGGGAGCCCCTGCAGAGTCGTCAGGAACCGATCGGCCTGCGAGAAGGCGGGCGGGTTCGAGGGATGACCCTGTCGTCGCGCAACACGCCGAACTCCTGTCAAGAGCTCATTAGCGTGGTTGTGCCGGTCTACCAGGTCGAGCCCTATCTCTTTGAGTGCGTCGAAAGCATCCGCGCGCAGACGTACCGGAACCTGGAGATCATCCTTGTGGACGACGGTTCGACCGACGGCGGCCCTGCCATCTGTGACGGATTCAAACGTCGGGACGACAGGATTACGGTCATCCATCAAGCGAACAGGGGCTTATCCGCCGCCCGCAACGCCGGCATAGAATCAGCCCACGGAGAGTGGCTCGCGTTCGTCGACGGCGACGACGTGCTCTCGCCGAACCATCTGGCCGATCTCTGGCGAGCGATCGACGAGGAAGGCGCCGACGTTGCGGCCTGCCGCTTTGTGAGTTTCGTCGACGGTTCCAAGGCAGCCTTCCCGGAAGCGACGGGGCGTCTCGAAGCGGTCTCAGGGCTCGAGGCTCTCCGCCGCATGGTTTACGACGAGCCGATCCGGCTGGTCACCGCATGGGGAAAGCTGTACAGGCGTTCCCTCTGGAATGAGATCGTCTTCCCCGTCGGAAAGCGCCATGAGGACGAGTTCACGGTCCATCGAACCTATCTGGGAGCGCGACGGATCGCCTTATCCGATACCGTCACCTATGGCTACCGCCAGCGGTCCGGATCGATGATGGACGCGCCCGAACGGCGCGACCTGCAGGATAAGGTCGAGGCTTTTCTCTCCCGCATCGCCGACGTCGAGCGTTGTCGCGACGGGCAGCTCGATCGGCTTCTCTGGCATCGGGTCTGGCGGCTCGTTCAGCGAGGCATGCTCGAATCGTCGGTCGGAGGCGATCGGCTCTGTCAGCGCTGGTTCCGGCGGCAG
This sequence comes from Fimbriimonas sp., assembly GCA_036401135.1. Lineage (GTDB taxonomy): Bacteria > Armatimonadota > Fimbriimonadia > Fimbriimonadales > Fimbriimonadaceae > Fimbriimonas. Next base: position 7,437 of record DASWVS010000060.1, on the reverse strand, counting down.
GCGGGGGCGCTCCTCTCGCGGCCTGTCGCCATTAGGCACGCCGGCAGCCGGAACCTGATGGGAGCCCTGCTCCTTCTCGCTCTCCCACCGACGGTCGTTCGACGGCTGAATCGACTTCGTCAGGCAAGCCAAACCTGACGCGAGAATCGCGGGGGCGCGTTCGCCTCGGAAATGATCATGGCGATCCGAGGCAACCTTGCGTATCATGTCTCACCATGCGCGAAGGTGCGGAACGGTCTTTCGATCCGGAGGCGGTGCTCCAGAGGGTCATGCGGCGACAGGCGGGCCTCAGCCTGCGGATCGCCGCCGTCTTCATCCTGCTGCTGGTCGGCCTTCCGCTCACCAACCTTTACCTGCCGGAACTCGCCGGGATCCGTACGGGAGGGTTCACCCTCACGTGGCTCTTCCTGGGCGTTCTGTTCTTCCCGATCACGTGGCTGCTGTCCACGGCCTTCGTCAATCGATCGAACGAGATCGAGGCGGAACTGGCGGCCGAGATCGGCCGGCACGAACGGCCCCACGAACCGCCACATCCGCTCGAGGAGGTGTTGGAGGAGGAGCAGGACGATCTAGCGATTGCACCGCCCGTTTCCCCACCCCCTACCCCCTCCCCATCATCCCTGCGGGATGACGAGGAGGGGGAGAAGTGATTCCTTTCCTTTTCGTCGTCGCCATCACGGTGGTTACGATCTGGATGGGGATCGCCGCGACGCGGAAGTCGCGGACGGCTTCGGACTTCTTTGTCGCGGGGCGGTCGGTCGGGGTGTTCATGAACGCCTCGGCGATCTCCGGCGAATACCTCAGCGCGGCGTCGTTCCTCGGGGTGGCGGGCCTGATCATGAAGAACGGATACGACGCGCTCTGGTATCCGGTCGGGTACGCCGCGGGGTACCTGTTCCTGCTGCTGTTCATCGCGGGCCCTCTGCGCCGGTTCGGGGCCTATACGATCCCGGACTTCGCGGAAGGGCGTTTCGACAGCGCCTCGTTCCGGAAGATCGCGGTCACGTTCGTGCTGTTCATCGGGTTCTTCTACACGATGCCGCAGATGAAGGGGGCGGGACTGACGATGTCCTCGATCCTGAACTGGCCGTATTGGGCGGGAATCCTCGTGGTGGGGAGCGTCATCACGTTCAACGTAGCCCTCGGGGGGATGAAAGGGATCACGCTCGTGCAGGCGTTCCAGTACTGGGCGAAGCTGTTCGCGATCTCGGTGCCGGTGTTCGTGCTGATGGCCGTGTTCGGCAAGACGACGCCTCTCGCCGCGACCGAGGTGGGAGGCTCGACGACTCCAGCGGCGCAGGCGGGGACGAAGGTGAAGGTGAAGGGCAGGGACGCATATCCGGCGAACGTGCTGACGTTCTCGAGCGGCCACGTGACCCGCTTCCAGGTCCCGTCGGGAACCGTCATCGACAAGGTCACGCCGAGCCGCGCTCCCCTGCCGGAAGAGGATCCGATCCTGCCGTCGTACCTGCTCAACGCGCAGGTCTCGGGAGCGGGCAGCACCTCCCTCGAGGATTCGATGGCGCGGATGGTGGAGCTTTCCCGGCAGATGGGCGAGGGAGCTTCGATCGTCGCACCCGCCGACACGGTCTTCCGGGCAATGCCGGTGCTGGTTACGAAAGGCGGGCAGCCGGTGATGAAGGATGGCAAGCCGGTGACGACCACCGCAAAGGTTGAGTTCGGCACGCCCACGGAAGTGACCTTGATCGGTTCCAGCCCCGCTGGCCCGATGTCACTCGACGAGGTGAAGTCGTATTCAGAATCACCCTCGGGCGGACCGGTGGCGCCGAACGCGCCTCCCGACGGCAAGTGGCTGAACCCGTTCGGGCCGCTGACGAGCAAACACGGGTACCCGCTTCTGTACACGTATTCGCTCATCATCGCCCTCGTATGCGGGACGGCGGGGCTGCCGCACATCCTGGTCCGGTTCTACACGAACCCTGACGGACGGGCGGCGAAGCGGACCACGCTGTGGGTGATGGTGCTGCTGGGGTTGTTCTACGTTTTCACCCCGATCTGGGGAGCCCTCGGGCGGGCGGTGATGCCGCAGCTTTACGCTTCGAACGCCACCGACTCGGTTCTGATCCGGCTGCCGACGATGCTGAAGAGCGAGATGCTCGGTCAGATCCTGAGCGGCATCACGAGCGCGGGTGCGTTCGCGGCGTTCATGTCGACGTTCTCGGGACTGCTGGTGTCGATGTCGGGGGCCTTCGCCCACGACATCTATGGCCGAATTCTCAAGCCCTCCTCGACGCCCCACCAGCGGTTGGTCGCCTTCAAGGTGGCGGCGGTGGTGGTAGGTGCCGTCTCGATGGGGCTTGGGTTGCTGGTCGAGTCGTTCGACATCGCGATGATGGTCGGGTGGGCGTTCGCCATCGGAGCGGCCTCCTATTTCCCCCTCCTGCTGCTCGGCTCCTGGTGGCGCGGGCTGACGCGGACCGGCGCCGCCGCCGGAATGCTGCTGGGCGGGCTTCTGTCGCTCTCGGCGATCGTCGTCTATATGCTGCTCGACAAGAAGGTCATCGCCTCCGACGTTTCGCCGCTGGCGAAGTCGCTGATGGAACAGCCGGCGATCTGGGGGGTTCCGCTGGCGCTGGCGACGATGTGGCTCGTCTCGTTGGCGACCGCCTCGCAGGTGCCGAAGGACGTGACGATGAAGATGCTCCGGCTTCATGCGCCCGAGGAGACGGGGCTGCAGAAGGACTACATCGCCCACTGAGGACGGTCAGCCGGCCTTCGGCAGGTCCATACAGCGGTCGAGGGAGCCATAGTCGGTCCAGCCCTGGTCGATCATCCCTTTGCCTCTCAGGATCTTGATGTGGACAGGAAGTTTGCCATAGGGCAGGTCCTGCCCTCGGTGGACCCGGTCGATCCTTAGCTCGGTGCCAGGTCCGTAGGTTCGGGGCTTGCCGTACAGGACAAGCTTGGAGGTTCGCTCGTCAAGCGCGTCACGGATCGTCAGGCGGTTGCGAAGGATGGTGACGACGTATCCGCCCCTCTGCTTCATGTCCAGATCGGAAGCAACCCGCGAGAGCGGAGACATCCGCTTGATCAGCGGGTTCGCCCCCACCCGGTATCTCGTGGTTTCGGACCACGAACCCGTACGGTTCGTCGTTTCTATCACTCCACGTCCGATACGACGGACATGTCCCCCGATGTCCCCGACGTGCACCAGCCGTTGGGATCCCTTCGCGTTCAGGAGCCGAAAGATATGGGAGTGGGGGTCGTCGCTGGGTGCGGAGTCGAAAAACGCGATCTCCCGGTAAGGGTCCATCGCGCTGAGGTCGATGATGAACGCCACAACGCCGCCGCTCGCTTCGCAGTCCACTCGTCCCGTTTGCTGGATGGATGCTCGGTTCGTGCCCTTTCGCTTGAGGCTGAACGAGAAGACTCTTGAGACACGGTATCCCCGCCCGCCGTTTTCTTTTGGGAGTTTCTGAAAGGAGATCTCGAATCTTTCCTCCCTGCCGTCGCCGTCGAGGTCGGCTGCACCCGTCCAGTTCATTCTGGTGGCGGTGACGCCGCGTGTCAACGGAACCGCATGGAGCGTTCGAAGTTCCGGCGTCATGTCGAACTTGATCCCCTCCTTGAGCGACCAGATGTACTGGGCGTATGCTGCGGTCATCAACGCTATCGGCAAGCCAAGCAACGAGCCAACCCGCGCGACCGAGACCATGGCTCAGGCTATCACGCTTGCCTTCGCAACACAAGGCAGGGCATCTATCGCACTGAGAGGAGCGGCCTATCTTCAGACCATAATCCGGAAATGCTGGTGGCGTCCGTTCTTCTTGCTGTGACTTCCGCCGCTCCTGTCGATGTGGCGGTGATGATTCATGGCGCAGGCGGCGGAGGGTGGGAGTACGACTTCTGGAAGCCCGTTTTCGAGAAGGCAGGATGGAAGGTCGTTGCGCCGGACCTGGTACCGACGAGCGAAGGGTTGGCCAAAACATCCTTCGAGGACTACGTAGGCCAGGTGCATAGCTGGGTGCCGACCGAGCGGCGGCGGCTGGTGCTTGTCGGGGCAAGCCTGGGCGGGATTCTCGCCCTGAAAGCCGCAGAGAAGATCCGGCCCGACGCGATGATCCTCGTGAACAGCGTCCCGCCCGCCGGGGTGGGGCCGACCCGCAGCGACCGTGTCCATCCGGAGATCATCCGATGGGCGAACGGCCCACTGAAAGACACGCGGGACGCAATGCCCGACAGCGACGAGAAGACCATCCTCTGGGCGCATCCGAAGTGGCGCGACGAATCGGGAGCCGTATTGAACGCCACCGCCAAGGGTATTTCGGCGAAGAAACCATCGGTGCCGGTGCTGGTTGTCCTCGGGGAGGAGGACACCGACATCCCGGCGACAACCGGTCACGCGATCGCGGCGTGGGCGGAGGCGGATATCCACCAGTACGCCAAAACGAGCCACGTCGGGCCGCTCATGGGACGGCGGGCCAAGGAGATCGCCGGAGCCGCGCTCCGCTGGTGCCTCGACCGCTGGAACCCCTCTACTTGAGGATCCGCTTGGGATCGAAGTTGACGACGGCGCCGGAGAGGGTGAAGAGCGAAATGACGAACATCGCGATCCAGATCCAATCGAGGCGCACGTCGCCCCGGCTTTGGGTCAGGAAGTGGCCGATCGTCCCGACCAGGGTCATTCCCACTGCGGAGAAGATCCCCGTCGCGCTCACCTTTTCGTGCATAGGTTGAACTCTACTGAGTTTCTCCTCCGGGCCGTCCAAGAGCGGTTGCTCCCTTCGGCGCAAGATTCCGGGTGTAATGGCGGGCATGAGCGCGACGCCCATCATCGAGACCCCCCAGGTGCGCTGGGACCTGACGGCACTTTTCTCAGGACTGGACGATCCACGGATCGAGGCCACCTGGTCGGAAGCGAGCCGCAACGCCGATGCCTTTGCCGCAATGTACCGAGGAAAGATCGATACGCCCGACCTCGACGCCGAGACGCTGGCATCGTCGCTGGCCGAGGTCGAGTCCCTGTACCAGGAGATCGCGAAACCGCTCAGCTATGCGAGCCTCCGGTTCAGCGCCGACACCGGCGATCCCAAGATCGGTGCGTTCCTGCAGAAGCAGCGCGAGCGGGCGACCGAGATCAACGTCAAGCTCATGTTCTACGATTTGGAGCTGCAGGGAGCGCCGCAGGAGGCGATCGACCGTGCGCTCGCGAACGAGCGGCTTGCGAACTATCGGCACCACATCGAGACCGCGAGGGCGCTCAGCCCCTATCGGCTGAGCGAGGCGGAAGAGGTGATGCTCGAGGAGACGGCCAACACGGGATCGCGCGCCTGGGTGCGGCTGTTCGAGGAACTGACGGCGAACCACACCTTCCGGCTTCGGCGCCCCGGGTCCGATTCGGAAGAGCCGATGAGCGAGCAGGAGGTGCTGGCGCTGTTGCGAGATCCGAGCCGCGAGGTTCGGCAGGCGGCGGCGGACAGCCTGACGGCGGGGCTCAAAGAGCTGGAACGGACGCTGGTCTTCACCTACAACAACCTGCTGCAGGACAAGGCGGTCGAGGACCGGCTTCGCAAGTTCGAATATCCGGAGCAGGCTCGGCACATCAGCAACGAACTCGACAAGGAGACGGTGGACCTGGTGGTCCGGCTGTGCAGGGAGCACTATCCGCTGGTCGCGCGGTTCTACAAGGTGAAACGCGAGATCCTGGGGCTGCCGGAGCTCACCCACATCGACCGTTATGCGCCGCTCTTCGAGGCGGAAGCGCCGGTTACGTGGGTCGAAGCGAAGCGGATCGTGCTGGACTCGTTCCGCGAGTTCAGTTCCGAGATGGAGCAGCGGGCGGCGGAGTTCTTCGACAAGAACTGGATCGACGCCGAGCCGCGCAAGGGGAAGCGGGGCGGCGCGTTCTGCTCGTACACGACGCCGGACCTGCACCCGTTCGTCTTCCAGAGCTACCTGAACAAGCAGGACGACGTGATGACGCTGGCGCACGAGCTCGGGCACGGGGTGCACGCCTCGCTGTCGCGCGAGCAGAGCTACCTGAACTTCCACGGCACTCTGCCGCTGGCGGAGCTTGCGAGCACCTTCGGGGAGATGCTCGTGTTCGAGCGGCTGGTGTCGGATGCGAGCCCGAAGGACAAGCTGGCGCTTTACGCGGGGAAGATCGAAGGGGTCTTCGCAACCGTGTTCCGGCAGGCGGCGATGTTCTCGTTCGAGCAACGGTGCCACCAGACGCGACGGACCGAGGGCGAGCTGACGCCGGAGCAATTCGGCGACCTGTGGCAAGAGGAGCTTCAGGCGATGTTCGCCGACTCGGTCAAGATGGGCGACCAGCACCGGATGTGGTGGAGCTATGTCGGCCACTTCATCTTCGCCCCGTTCTACGTCTACGCCTACTCGTTCGGCGAACTCCTGGTCCTGTCGCTGTACCAGATGGCGAAGGCCTCGTCCTCTAACGCTCCCGAAGGAGGCTCCTTTGCCGAAAAGTACATCAACCTGCTCCGCCTCGGAGGCTCCAAGTCGCCGGCCGAGCTGATGGCGACGGTGGGGGTGGACCTGAAGGACGAGGCGTTCTGGCGGAACGGTTTCAAGGCGATGGAAGCGCTCGTGGCCGAGTTCGAGCGGCTTTGGGCGGAGCGGAAGTAGGGCTTTCCGGAGGCGTGGCGTTAGAATGCCTTCATGAGGTGTTTTCTGTTTTCGCTGTTCCTCCTGCCTGCGCTCTCGTTCGGCCAGATCACCCCGGTGCGAACGTACATCGGGGTGGGGCGCCCGCTTCTCGTCCAGGTGAGGGCGGGGCGCGACGCCAAGGTGCAGCTGCTCGAGGCGGGCTCGGCGAAGCTCCTGATGCAGGTCGACGCCAAGGGCGGGCAAATGGACCTGGCGGACGTTTTCGCCCTGTGGAAGAGCAAGATCCCCAAGACGCTCTACGCCCAGTTGACCGTGGCCGGACAACGGACGGGGCCGGCGCTGGTTCTGCAGCCGATGCTCAACCCGGCGATCTCACGGTTGGCAGAGGATAAGAAGACGGTCGTGTTCGAGGCAGACGAGGACGGGCCCATGTACAACGGCATCCGCGCGTATGTCGACCAGAACCTGGTGATCGACACGTCGATGGGGACGATGGAATTCCGGCTGCGTCCCGACGCGGCGCCGAACACGGCCTGGAACATCATGCAGCTGGCGGCAGGCGGGTTCTATACGGACACGATCTTCCATCGGGTGGTGGCGGAACGGCCGGACGGATCGCCGTTCGTGATCCAGGGCGGCGACCCGACCGGCACCGGCAGCGGCAGTCCCGGCTTCGCCTACCCGCTCGAGAAGAGTCCCCTTCCCCACGACTTCGGCGTCATCTCGATCGCCCGGTCGACCGACCCGAACACGAACGGCTGCCAGTTCTTCGTGTGCCTGAGCCGCGAGGGAACGAAGCACCTCGACGGGAAGTATGCGTCGTTCGGACAGATGATCCGGGGGGCGGAC
>DASWVS010000059.1:0-13685 GCA_036401135.1 Fimbriimonas sp. | reverse complement strand
CCGATCCCCCCAGGGCAAGCCGTTGGGAGGGGTGCTTCTCTACCCGGCGAACTACGTGAAAGGGGAGACCTACCCCATGGTGGTCTACGTCTACGAGCGCCAGTCGAACGACCTCCACCAGTACATCGCGCCGAACCCGTACGCGGCGTACAACCCTCAGATGCTGAGCCAGAGCGGCTACTTCGTTCTGATGCCCGACATCGCTTACGAGCGGAAGCGCCATCCGGGGCAGTCGGCGCTCGAGTGTACGGAAGCCGCGCTGGATGCCGTTCTGGCGAAGAAGCTCGGCGTCGATCCGGCGAGGATCGGCATCGTCGGCCACTCGTGGGGCGGATACGAAGCGGCCTTCATCTCCACCGTGAGCGGTCGATTCGCGGCCGCCGTCTGCGGATCCGGGCTGACGGACTTCGCGTCCCTGTACGGCAACCACTACTACAAGACCGGCACCCCTTCCTCGGTGATCATGGAGGTCGGGCAGGCCCGAATGCAGGTTCCCATCTGGGAGGACCGCGAGGCTTACCTGCAGAACAGCGCCGTCTGGCAAGCGCCCAAGCGGAAGGCGCCCCTGTTGATCCAGGTGGGGGACAAAGACGATCTCGTGGACTGGAACCAGGGCCTTTCCCTCTACAACGCGCTGCGTCGGCTGGGAAAGGAGGCGGTGCTGCTGGTCTACCGCAACGAGGGCCATCGGTTGATGGGCCGGGCGAACCAGAAGGACTATGCCGCGCGCTTGCGGCACTTTCTCGACGTCTACCTCAAGGGCGCAAAGCCCGAACCCTGGCTCGGCCAGCCCTACGCTCCGTAGGCGCCCGTGATCGGTGCTTTGTTGCACAATATGGTCAAGGATCGGCAGAAATCTTCCTCAATCAAGTTTCGCCGTGCGCCTCAAAGCGAGTACCCTCTGGCAAGATTCCGTGACGCTGGGCAACGCCGGGCGTCTGAACCGGAGAAATCACGGAGGAAAAATGTCCCTGCTCGCAGCCGCTCTAGTGCTGGGGCCGCAACCGCCCCAAGCCAATATCGTTTCGCTCCTTCCCGCCAAGGTCGTCGTCGGTCTTCGACCCGTCGCCTTCGCCCCGTCCCCGACCGGCTCGACGGTCGCCGTATCCATGGAGGACGGCACAGTCCGGATCATCGACGCCAAGACGCGCCAGACGGTGGCCAATCTCGCCACCCACCCCCAGCCGGCGTACGCGATCGCCTGGAGCCCCGACGGAACGTTCGTCGCGACCGGCGACGAGACGGCCCGCATCTGGGTCGAGAACGTCCGGACTAAGACCAAGCTCAGGGAGTATCGCACGCATACGAGGGGCATTCAAAAGCTTTCGTTCAACTCGACGAACAACGCGATCGTGTCGACCGGCAAGGACGACGTGATCAAGGTCTACAACATCCTGGACCCCGCTCCGAAAGAGAAGATCTCGATTCTGGGTTCGGGCGCCAACTTCTACGGCGCGGTCTACAGCCCGATCCAGTCCTCGACCTTCGCCACCGGCATCCTCGGACCCGGCGGCAGGATCTACGACACCGTGTCGGGCAAGGTTCTCGGCTTCCTGACAGATCCGACGAGCCAGGGCGTTTTCGATGTGGCGTACAACGCGAACGGCACTCGGGTGGCGACCGCGGGGCGCGAAGGCAACGTGGTCCTTTGGGATCCGGTCAAGAAGTCGCGCCTGGGGGCGATGAAAGGCCACAAGGACTTCGTCATGTACGTCGCCTTCTCCCCGAACGGCAAGCTAGTGGCTTCGGGGTCGACGGATGCGACGGTCCGCCTTTGGAACCTCTACACGATGCAGACGGTCGCCGAGATCCCGGGACAGAGCTATGTCGGCTCGCCGGTCGCCTTTACCGCCGACGGCTCGAACCTTCTGACCGTCAACGACGCCGGATACCTCCAGATCAACCCGCTCTCGCCCGCCCAGACGGGCGCGGCTCCCGTGAAGGCGCCGGCCAAGCCGCCGAAGAAGGCCACGAAGAAGGCCACGAAGAAGAAGAGGTAAAGGCGCTTACTTCGCGGTCTTCGTAAAGAGGTCCGCGAAGTCGCCCACCGGGCCGGTCTTCGACCGGTTCGGGAGGGTGTAGAGCGAGCCATCCATCCTGACGCGAAGGATCGGGCCCGAGGACGTCGCCTCGAAGTTCCCCAGGGGACGGACCTCGCCCAGCCACACGTTGGCGAGGAGCCCGGTCTGCATTTCGGCGTCCTGCCAGCGCTTGATCGGGCTTTTCCCGGAGCGGATGTAGTTGCCGAGGAACGCGTCGCTGATGCGGTAGGGCACGGTTCCGGCGAGTTTGGGCAAGGTCGGCTCGACCGGGTACGACTTGGCCGATCCGGCGTAGGGGTCGAACGAGGAGACGAGGTCCTCGGTTTCGACGAGGTCCCCAAGCTCGGCGAGCGAACCTGGCATCGCCCCTCCCCGATCCTCCTGGTACAGGGCGACCGCCACGTAGACGCGCCGCATCCGCCCCGCCTCGTGCGATCGCCGGTTCACGTTCTGGAACCTCAGGTAGATGGGGGTCACGATCGAAGCGAGCAGGATGAGAACGAACCATGCAGCCAGCGTCTCGCCTGTCGTAAGTCCCCGACTGGAAGCCATCGCATCCATGATACGCGGTACAACACATCAAACATGCTGGACCGTGACCTCATCCGACAGAACCCCGACCTCGTCCGGCAGGGGATAGCGCGCAAGGGGCTGGATGCCTCGGTGGTCGATGCGTTTCTCGAAGCGGACGCGGCCTGGCGGCGGGTCGTTTCCGAGCTCGAGCAGAAGCAGGCGGAGATGAACCGGATCAGCAAGAGCATCGGCCAGCTGATGGGGCAGGGCAAGCGCGAGGAGGCGGAACAGGCGAAGGCGCAAACGCGCGAGTTGAAGGACGCGCTGGGGCGCGAGGAGCCGCTCGAAAGAGAGCTCGAGGCGAAGCTCCGGGAGATCGAGCTCGAGGTGCCCAACCTTCCCCACGAGAGCGTTCCCGACGGGAAGGACGAGACCGACAATCCGGTCGTTCGCGAATGGGGGGAGAAGCCTTCCTTCGGCCAGGATCCGCTCCCGCACTGGGAGATCGCCGAGAGGCTTCGGATGCTGGACCTACCGCGCGGGGCCAAGATCGCGGGAAGCGGCTTCATCGTCTACACCGGGCTGGGGGCGCGGCTGCAGCGGGCGCTCTTCACCTACATGATCGACCTGCAGACGACGCAGCACGGCTACCACGAGGTCTATCCGCCCTACCTGGTGAACCGGGCGAGCCTGATCGGCACCGGAAACCTGCCCAAGTTCGAGGAAGACCTCTACAAATCGAGCGACGACCTCTATCTGATCCCCACCGCCGAAGTGCCGGTGACGAACCTGTACCGGGACGAGATCCTGGAGGCGGACCAGCTCCCGATGAAGCTCGCCGGGTACAGCGCCTGTTTCCGGCGCGAGGCGGGTGCGGCGGGCAAGGACACCCGGGGGCTGCTGAGGGTGCACCAGTTCGACAAGGTCGAGATGGTCAAGTTCTGCCGGCCGGAGGACAGCTATGGCGAACTGGAGGCGATGACGCGGGACGCCGAGGCGGTCCTGCAGTACCTGGGCCTCCACTACCGGGTCATCGAGCTGTGCGCCGGCGACCTGGGCGCGAAGGGAGCCAAGTGCTACGACCTGGAGGTCTGGTCGCCCGGCGTCGGCCGCTACCTCGAGATCTCCTCTTGCAGCAACTTCGAGTCCTACCAGTCGCGCAGGGCGAACATCCGCTTCCGGCGCGAAAAAGGGGCGAAGCCGGAGTTCGTCCACATCCTGAACGGCAGCGGGCTGGCGTGCCCCCGACTGTTCTCGGCGATCCTCGAGACGTACCAGCAACCCGACGGCACGGTGGTCGTGCCCGAACCGCTGCGGCCCTATGTGGGGGTCGACGTGCTGCGGTAGGCGGCTTCGCGATCGACGATCGTTGTGACGTTCGGGTGGAGGTGGAGCGTCGAGGAGGGAAAGGTGGTCGCCAGCGGGCTCGCCTCCCACCGGCGGAAGACGTCGGCTTTGTGCGCTCCGGAAACGAGGAAGAGGATCTCCTTCGATTGGAGGAGATCGGCGATGCCGAGAGTAAGGCCGCGCGTCGGCGGCTCGGCAACGCCGGACAGCATCGGGTGCCTACGGCTCTCCTCCGACAGCGCCGCGACGTGGGCGTGGAGTGGGAGCGCTTCGGCGGGCTCGATCAGGCCGAGGTGGCCGTTCATTCCGAGCCCGAGGATGCAGAGGTCGGCGGGGCCTCGCTCCTCGAACGCCCTCCCCATCCTCCGGCACTCGACGGAGGGGTCGTCGGCATCGCTGTCGAAGGCGAGGAAGCGGTCGCGAGGGTAGCGCAGGGGCTCGAGCAGGTGCTCCCAGAGAAAGGCCTCGCAGGTCGCCGGATGCCTGCGGGGAAGCCGGTACCACTCGTCGAGCTTGGTCAGGCGAGCCGCCGATAGATCCACCTTCCGCCGCACGAGCTCGCGGTAGAGGGGAAGGGGACTCGCTCCCGTCGGCAGCACGAGATGGGCGGCCGGCTTCTGGGCGAGCAAGCCCTCGACAAGGTCTGCGGCTGTCATCGCCATCACGTCGGTATCGTTCGCAAGGACGATCCTCATCTCAGTTCGACAAGGGCGGCGGCGCCGACGATGCCGGCGCGGTTGCCCAGTCCGGCGGGCACGACTTTCATCGGCGCAAGCAGCATGGGGGCGTCCTCGGGTTCCAGGATGCTCCAGGGGGCCAGCCGGTCGAAATGCTCTTCCATGATCCCTCCGCCGAGGATCACGGTCGCGGGACGGAACGTCGTGGCGATCGTCCAGAGGGCGGTATCGATGACCTTGCGGAGCAGCGTGAGGTCGCCCCGTGCGATGAAGTCCCGGTTGTCCAGGAACCCTTCCGCAGCGGCGAGGCGCGCCAGCGCCTGCCCCGAGGCGAGCGACTCCAGGCAACCCGCCATCCCGCAGTAGCAAGGCGGCCCGTCTTGAAAGATCGGCATATGCCCGAATTCGGGGTGCTCGTTATACGCGCCTCGGAAAATGCCGCTCCCGGTCCAGAAGGAGCTGCCGATCCCGGTGCCGAAGGTGAGCATCACCGTCGGCTGCTCGCGGTCTCCGGCGCCGAAGAAGACCTCGCCGACGAGGGCCGCGTCGGCGTCGTTCTCCAAGGCCACGGGCAGCCCGAGCGCTTCGAGCGGCCGAAGCACGTTGTTGCCGTTCCAGTCGGGCAGGTTATCGGCGCGGAAGACCGTCCCCTCGCGGGGATCGAGAGGACCGGGGCAGCCCACCCCGATGCCGATCGTGTCCTCCTGCCTCAACTCCCGGCAGACAGAGACCAAGGCCTCCATCGAGGGCTCGAAAAGCCCGGTCGCGAAGCGGCGGTCCCGGACGATCCTGCCTTCGTCGTCGACGAGGCCGGCCGCGATTTTCGTTCCCCCGATGTCGATCCCAAGGCGTGTAGGCACGTCGATATTATGAAGCGCGCTCGGCCCGCACCACGTACTCTCCCGAGCGAGGCGGAAGCTCGACGTCGGCTCCGACCAGTGGGATTGGCCTGCCATCGAGGCTTGCGCTCCTCAGCGCGGCGTCGGACCGGAAGCGGACCAGCACCTTGGGGGGAGCCTCGTGCAGTCGGAGGCCGATCCTTGCCGTCACCGCGTCCCCCTCGGCTCGGTAGGCGATCGAGCACCGGCCGAAACGGGTCGAGGCGTCGTCGAGGCGAGCCTCCTTTCCGAACCAATTGCGGGGCATGGCCCGGCCGAAGTGAAGGACCTCCGGCGAGGCGTAGACGAGCATCGAGCGGAGCCAACGGATGGCGTTGGCCTGGTCGCTCGTTTTGAAGTGGGCGTTGTTCGAGTAGCCGAGGATCGGCATCGGGTGCTCGACCATCGCGTTGATCTCCTCGCGGTAGCAGGAGGCCCAGGAGTTGAAGAAGGTCCAAAGGAAAAGCTCGGGCTCGTCGCGGGCGAGGTGAACGTCCGGCGTGGCGAGCAGGTTGGGCTGGATCGATATGCCGCCATGGTCGAACCACTCGCTCGCCCAGTCCCGGATCACGTAACCGAAGGGCGGGCGCACGAATCGGTTGTCGTGGTAGTCCTCGAGGATCGCGTCCGCCTGTGGGCTGCGCGGGTCGAGCAAGCCGGAGATCAGGAGGTACATCGAGCCCTCCAGCGTCTCGCGGATCCAGCCGACGTCGCGTCCTCGGCGGTAGAGGCGGCTAGGATCGTGCGGCACCCACCGGCCGTCGCGGAGTTTCACGAGGGGAGATCGCTCCCGCGAGGTCTGGAACCCCTGGAGCAGGTCGACCCGGTAGGCATCCGCCTCCCGGCGCAGCCTGGAGGATTCCGCGTGTCCGACGCTCTCCGCGAGCGACGCAGTCGCATCGGCGGCGCGCCACATCACGGCGTTGACGACCAGCCAGTAGTGGTAGTCGGTGACGTCCTCGAGGCTCCCCGCGGGCATGAACCCCTTCTCCCATCCGCGGGAGTGGGGGAGCCGCCCCAAGGTGTTCCTCCGCTGGCGGAAGATCCATTCCGCTCCCTTGAGGATTGCCGGCATCGCCCGATCGAGCCACTGCCGGTCGCGCGTATGCCAGAAGTGCTCGCAAAGCCCCCAGAGGACCCAGCCGTGGTGCTGGTTGTAAGCCCCCTGCTCGAAGCCGCCCGCCCCGAAAAACATCCCGTCGTAATCGGTGAAGTTGCCCGGTTGCTCGGCGGTTCCCTGGTATTTGATCCACAGGTTGAGCCTGCGCCGCGCCTCGTCGTGAAGGCCCCGGCCGTCGAGTTCGCGGACGATCATGACGGACTCGTTGGAGAAGTTGCCGTAGGTGCTGGTTCCGACCGACGTGTTGATGAGGCCCTCACCCCCCGGCATGAGGAAGTCGGTGACAGCGACGTGCGCGGCGTGGGCGCGATGGAGCTCGTTCAGCTGGGCGACGGGGGTCTGAAGCTGGGCGCCCTGCTCCCCGAACTGCTGCCAGAAGCGCGTCGAATCCCTGTCCGCGCGCTCGAAATCGAGCCGCTCGAGCGCTTCCAGCTCGCGCGCGGAGGGTTCGAGGAACGGAACCTTGAGCACCAGTTCGCAGGTTCCGCCGGGCTCGAGCTCCTCGCTCCAACGAACCTGCTTCCCGCCGGATCGGCCGTTCATGGTGGACGAGACCCATGCCCGAAGGACGCCCTCCGATTCGAGTCGGCCGGCCTCGAGCTTGAGCGTGTCGAGGTCCGAGTCCGGCACGTGCCATTCGTTGGAAGGCTGGTCCGAGTAGGCGTTTTCGTCGCGCCGGGAGTCTTGGGAGTACGCCAACCTGAACCGCGCTTCCACGCGCTTCGTCCCGACGTTGCGGAATCGAAACCGCATCAGGGCGACGGTGGTTTCCTCCCCCTCCAACTCGCCCGAAAACGGGGAGCGGAGAAGTGGAACGCACACCGACCTCGCCTCGCACTCGACGTCGCCCTTCCGGAACCGGTGGTTGATCGAAAGCACGGGGGCCGGATCCGGCCACATGCCGAGGGGGAGCCACTCCTCCAGGTGGAAATAGAACCGGGGAGAACCCTTCGCCTTGAAGCGCGCCGTATTGCCGAGATCGGGGAAGTCGACGTTCGAACGAGGCAGGTGCAGGTCCGCATTCGGCTCGATCTTGTATCGGAGGCGCGAGTAGGGCCATCCGAGGTTCGTCCCGACCCGGTGGGCCCGCGGCTGGCCCAGGGTCGCCCTCCCCAGGGACGATTCCGGCCTTTCGAGCACCCTCGCCATCACCGTCCTGGCGTCGAGGTGCCGCGCCTCGTACTCCTCTCGGGAAAGCCCCCCCTCCGGGCGGATGTAGACCCCTTGGTGGAGAACCGGCTCCCCGACCGGCACCGTGAACCTCCCCTGGTCGGTTTCGAGGGTGAGGTGGGCGTCGTCGTTCGAGTCCGGATGCCGCGGAACGAGGTGGTGCACCGCGAGGCGCCACCCTCCCTCGATGCGCTCACGGTTCAGCACACGGGCGTTGTACGCCTCGACCGACAGCCGTTCGGTCCCCTCGACGATCACCTGCGTCGTCGTCGGCTCGCCGGTGGTCTCCACCTCCAGACTCGTGGGGGGTGGTTCGACCCGGACGCCGAGCGTCCGTCGGAAGGCCAGGCCCTGGGCGACGGGGTACTCCTCGCCGGCGTCCCGGAAAGCGATCTCCAGCGTTCGGTCCCCGATCTTCCGCACGTCGGCCTTGCCCTCGCGCCACGCCGACATGAAGAGGTCGTCCTCGGGAATCCACCCGTAGCGCGAAGGCTCGGACAGCGGGTCCTGCGGTGGCAGCGCGCTCTCCGGCCAATACTTCTGCATGTACTCGCATCGGGCGGTCGTGGGAGCGCCCTCTGCGTAGTAGGCGATCAAGCGTACGACCTCCCTCGGCTCCTCGAACCGAAGCTCGCCGGGAGGAGTGTTCGGCAAGGCGAAGGGAGCGACGTCGAACGGCGGCCGATCGGGCATGCCCAAGGATAGTTCAACGGGCTCGGGTCGGTGGACGCGTTCCGATGGTACAAACTTCGGCCTGGCCCGCTTCCCGCACCGGATGCGGCGACGGTAACCTAGCGCCATGGCGAAGCGGCTTGTGTGTCTCGGAGTCGGGGAGATCGGTTGGCAGAACGTCGAGGATCGGCCGCTGCAGGAAGGAGAGGTGAAGGTCTCCAACCGCTACGGGGTCGAGAAGCACGGCACGATGCAGGCTTTCGTCAAGGGCTACGCCAACGAGCGGGGCCGCTGGGACGCGGAGAACTGCCTCCACGTCGCCCAAGGGGTGCTCTGGGGCTACCCGATCCCCCTGGGCAATATGCAATACGGCGAGATCGAGGAGTCGCGCTCGGACCTTCAGCCCGGGCAGACGGTCGTGTACAGCGGGGCGTTTCAGGAGCGCGCGATCGTTCGTGCCGAGGAGTGCTTCGTCGTCCCTGGGCGCGTCCCGTGGAAGACCTGTATGCTCCAGGACCCCGGCGAGTTTGCGATGGGGGCGATCCGGGACGGGCATGTTCGGCTCGGCGACAAGGTGGCGGTCTTCGGATTGGGAGCGATCGGCTTGCTCACGGTCCAGATGGCCAAACTCGCCGGCGCGTCGCAGGTCGTCGCCGTCGATCCGTTGCCCGCCCGGCGCGAGGCGGCCATCCGATCCGGGGCCGACCACGTCGTCGACGCCGCCGGGGAGGATCCGGGCCTGGAGGTCCGAAAGCTGACGGAGATGAAGGGCGTCGACGTGGCAATCGACTTCAGCGGCGCGAGGCCGGCGCTCCAAGCGGCGATCCGGGGCGTCGCGTACGGGGGGACCGTCGTCTGCGGCGCCTTCCCGCCGCCTTACGACGCCGGCCTGGACTTCGGCGGGGAGGCGCACATGAACCGTCCCCGAATCGTCTTCTCGCGGGCGTGCAGCGACCCGAACCCGGATCACCCGCGGTGGGACTGGGATCGGATCCGGCGGGAGGTCTGGAGGCTGATCTCGATGAACTGCCTCGACGGCGAGCCGATCGTGGGCCCCGTCGTAGGATGGGATGAACTGGAGGACGCTTACCGGAAGATCGCCTCTTCGCCGAACGACACGATCAAGCTTGCGGTGCGCTACCCGTAGCCTGCAGCCCGTGCGCCGCGATCCGCGCGTCCGCTTCCTGGAGGATCGTCTCGGTGGCGGTCGCGCCGATGCGGGTGACCCCGAGGCTGCGGACGGCGAGCAGGTCGTCGAGCGTGCGCACGCCGCCCGCGGCTTTGATCTGCACGCCGGGCGCGCAGTGCTCGCGCATCAGGCGCAGATGGGCCTCGGTCGCCCCACGGTAGGAATAGCCGCCATTGGGCTGCTTGACGAACCCGTAGCCGGTCGAGGTTTTCACGAACGCCACCTGGGCGTTCGAGCAGAGGCGGCAGAGCTCCACGATGTGCGCGTCCTGCAGGTAGTCGTTCTCGAAGATCACCTTCAGGATCGCACCCCGGGCGACGACGGCCTCGTTGATGTCGGCGATCTCGTCGCCGACGTAGCCCCAGTCGCCCCCGAGGACCTTGCCGATGTTGACCACCATGTCGATCTCGCCCGCCCCAGCCTCGGCCGCCTCGATCGCTTCGCGCACTTTCATCCGCGTCGTGCCGTTCCCGTGGGGAAAGCCGATGACGGCGCACACTCCGACGTCGGATCCGTCCAGGATGGATCGGGCGAGGTCGATGGAGTAGGGTTTGACGCAGGCGGTGGCGACGTCGTAACGGCGCGCCAGCTCGCAGCCGGCCTTGATCTCCCCATCCGTCATGGTGGGATGGAGGAGCGAGGGCTCGATCAACTGGGACAGATCGCGAAGGCTGTAGTCGATCTGGGCGTTCGCCCGAAGTCTACTCCGGGCGAACGCGTCCACAGGCGGCGAGACGGCCGATAAGGGCGCTTCCTGTACGATCCTAGGAAGGCCGGGCGATGCCGGTCCCGAGGTGGTAGTACACCTCGTTCCAGCGGAGCTCGTTTCGGAAGGCGTCGACCGTCGTCGATTCGCCGATCGACACCATCTCGATCCCGGCGATCTCGGCGAAATCCCGCAGGTGCTCGGTGGTGACGCTGTAGCTGTAGCCGGTGTGATGCGCGCCGCCGGCGTAGATCCAGCAGGCGACCGCGGTCTTGAAGTCCGGCTTGCACTCCCAGAGCGCCCGTGCGACCGGCAGCTTCGGCAAGGCGGGCGACGCCACGGCCTCGACCTCGTTGACGATGAGCCGGAACCGGTTGCCAAGGTCGACGAGCGAGGCGTTCAGCGCCGGCCCCGTGGGGGCGTCGAACACGAGCCGGGCGGGGTCCTCCTTGCCGCCGATGCCCAGAGGGTGGATCTCGAGCCGGGGCTTGCCCTTCGCGATGCTCGGGCAGATCTCGAGCATGTGGGCGCCGAGGACCTGCGTGCGCACCGGATCCAGATGATAGGTGTAGTCCTCCATGAAGCTGGTTCCACCGGGCAGCCCTTCACCGACGATCTTCATAAATCGGAGCAGCGCCGCCGTTTTCCAATCCCCCTCGGCGCCGAAACCGTAGCCCTCCGCCATCAGGCGCTGGCAGGCGAGTCCGGGAAGTTGGCGCAACCCGTGGAGGTCTTCGAAGGTCGTGGTGAACCCTTTGAAGCCTCCCTGCTGGAGGAACGCCCGGATCCCGAGTTCCTGCCGCGCCGCGTAGCGGACCGCCTCTTCGTCGATGCCTGCCGGGAGGTCGTAGAGATCGCGGTACTCCTCCAGAGTCCGGTCGACGTCGGCGTCTCCGACCTCGCCGATCGTTTTGACCAGATCTCCCACGCCGAAGCCGTTGACCGAGAACCCGAACTTCGCCTCGGCCGACACCTTGTCGCCGTCGGTCACGGAGACCTCGCGCATGTTGTCGCCGAACCGGCAGAAGCGCGCCCCCTGGAGGTCGTGCCAGGCTCGAGCGACCCTCGCCCAGGCGCCGAGCCTCTGCTGCGTCTCAGGGTCGGACCAGTGCCCGACGACCACCTTCCTGCCCAATCGGAGGCGCGCATGGAGGAACCCGGCCTCGCGGTCGCCATGCGCCGCCTGGTTCAGGTTCATGAAGTCCATGTCGATCTCGCTCCAGGGCAGGTCCCGGTTGTACTGGGTGTGCAGGTGGCAGAACGGCTTCTGAAGCTGGGAGAGCCCGCCGATCCACATCTTCGCCGGGGAGAACGTGTGCATCCAAAGGACCAGTCCCGCGCACTCCCGGGTCGAGTTGGCCTGCAGGCAGAGGTCGCGTACGGCGCCGGGGTCGGTCAGAACCGGCTTGAACACCACCTCGACCGGGATGTGCTCCGACGCATCGAGGGCGGCGGCGATCTCCTGGGAGTTTCTTGCGACCTGGCGGAGCGTCTCCTCGCCGTAGAGATGCTGGCTACCGGTGACGAACCAGATTTGGACAGGTTCCATGTTGCTACTATCATCCCCGTTTGGGAACCTGGAACGCTAGGTCAAAGAGCCGACAGTATAATGGCGCTGAGCGTTGGATCACCAACGCCGGTTTCACGGTCGATTAGAAATGCTCTCCCTGTTCGCGGCCTCCATCCTCACAGCCTCCGCTACGACAGCCACGATTCGTCCGCCGAACGTCGTGCTGATCGTCGCCGACGACCTTGGGTACGGAGACGCGAGCACCTATGGCGGATGGGTCCCGACCCCCAACCTCGACGACCTGGCCGCGAGCGGCATCCGGATGACGGACGGGTACGTCGTGTGCCCGATGTGCGCCCCCTCGCGGGCCGGACTCATGACCAGCTATTACCCGCAGCGGTTCGGGTTCGAGTTCAACCCCGAGCGGGTCGATACGACCGACACCGGCCTCTACGGGCTTCCGCCCGATCGGAAGACGCTCGCGGAGCGCATGCGGGAGATCGGTTATTCGACTGCGCTGTTCGGAAAATGGCACCTGGGGGACAGCGCCGGCTTGAGGCCGCTTGACCGTGGTTTCGACCGATTCTACGGATTTCACGGTGGAGCTTCGGGACACCTGCCGAAGAACGGCGTCGGCATCAAGCTCTTCGACGATCGGACGCCGATCAGGATCATGGACTACCTGCCGGAGGCCTTGACGCGCGAGGCGGTCAGCTACATCAACCACAGCGCCTCCCGGCCGTTCTTCGTGTGCCTGTCCTACGACATGGTGCACCTTCCGTACGAATCGACGCCGAAGTACCTCGACCGTTTCCCGAACCTGACCGGCGTCGAGCAGGTCTACTCGGCGATGGTCTCCGCGCTGGACGACGGGGTTGGAGCGGTGCGGCAGGCGGTCCGGGATAACGGGCTCGAGCGGGACACGCTCTTCGTCTTTATGAGCGACAACGGCGGCGGGACCGCGAACGGGCCTGCCAGCAACTACCCCCTCCGAGGCGGAAAGAACACCCACTACGAGGGCGGGATCCGCGTGCCGATGATCTACTCCTGGCCTGGCAGGCTCCCTGAAGGCGTCACCTATAGCCGGCCGGTCAGCGCCCTCGACATCGGACCCACGGCGATGGCGGCGGCGATGAGGCCGATCCGCTCGAGCGAAAGGATCGACGGAGTGAACCTGATGCCCTACCTCACGGGATCCAAGACCTTCGCTCCGCATGCCGCGCTCTACTGGCGGATGGGCGAGGAGAGGGCGATACGCAAGGGAAACGACAAGTACCTCGCAACCGTCCACAACCCGCTACGTACCTGGACCGAGACCTACTACCGGCTGGGAAGCTACCGCGACGAGTACAGAGACCTCAGCCTGAAGTTCCCGGACCGGCTCAATACGCTGCGCGACGAGTGGAGCGTGTGGTCGAGTCAATTGATGGATCCGCTCTGGACGCGCTGACGCGGCGTTTTGCCGACTGGCGGTGCGCCGGGCTTGCTCGTGGCGTAGGTTAAGACACCGCACTCGGTCGTCTGCGACTCATGAAGAATCGGTACCAATATTCAGTCGGTATGGATCGGCCCGCGCTGCGGAAGCCGTTCAGCCTGATGGCGAAGCCGACGGCAAGCAAGTGCAACCTGGACTGCACCTACTGCTATTACCTCGAGAAGGAGGGCCTTTACCCGGATTCCAGAAGTTGGGTGATGTCCGACGAGGTGCTCGAGCGATACGTTCGGGAAACCATCGAGGGGAACGACACTCCCGAGGTCGCGTTCATTTGGCAGGGGGGAGAGCCGACCCTCCTCGGAACCGCCTTCTTCGAAAAGGCGATCCGGCTCCAGCGGGTCTACGCGAACGGTAAGAGGATCGCCA
>DASWVS010000058.1:0-8221 GCA_036401135.1 Fimbriimonas sp. | reverse complement strand
GTCTTTCCAGATCGAACTCCTTCCGCTGTCCACGGCATAAAGCTTGTCCGTCTTCGGGTCCCAGAGCTGAGGGATGCCCCGCACCCCGTTCCAAAGGGGAACCAGCCGGGCGAGATCGGCGAAGGTCGCGGTCGGTTGGCCCCGCTCGTCGGTGCTCGAGAAGCCGGATCCGCCCATCGACCAGCTCCGCATCGCAGTCGTCATGTTGCGGTAGCGGTTCTCGAGGAACCCTGCGACCTCCATCTGGACCGCCGGCGAGGTCGGGACGAAGTCGAAATCCTTACCGGGCAGGAACAAGGTCCTGCCAAGCGGGTTGACGATGCCCCGGAAACCCGGTCCCGGCTTTGCCTGCCTCAAGCTGGTCAGGAGAACGTCCCGGTGGGAGTCGAGCCTCTCCCAGAAATCCGGCATCTCCAACCCCTCGGTGACCGGGTAGATGAGCAGCACGTGGTCCATGTCGCTCTTGGGCTGCACGTCCACGCTCAGGATGCCGTTCGCCGTCTTGACCCGCTGCGAGGAGTGGACGTACCCGTCGCGCGACGCCGCCAGAACCACTAGTGCGCTGGTCACGTTGGGAAGCCGGACGACCACCGTCCTTGCCTTGTTGATCCCCATGATCCGGTAGCTTTGGGGTTCGACCGCGATCCCGGGTGCCAGCGGGGCGAGCGAGTTCACTCGGAGCAGGTACCGCATCTGGCCCTGCTCGAGCCCCGCGACCGTTTCGGCGAGGCCTTCCCCTCCCGCAGGGGCGTCGACGATCACGTCCTTCACTCCGGCAGCGAGCGCGCGTTGGGCCGAGGCCGCCGTATTGTCGATCACGGCGCCGACCGGCGTATAGGGCTGGCCGTTCCACACGAGGGCGTTCGAAGGGCTGATCGACCAGGGGGCCGAGGCGTGGCTTCCGCTTCGCTGGGCCGCCGAAATCAGGGGAACTCCGAGGAGGAGCGCGAGGAATGCTGGGCGCACGGGGGGAAGACTACCTGGGGGAGGTGTTTGGTTCGGTAACCTGCTAGCGTGTCAGCAACGATCGCAAGCCTCGCCGAAAGAAGCATCAACACCATTCGTGGACTCTCGATGGACGGAGTGGAGGCCGCGAAAAGCGGGCACGCCGGCCTGCCGCTGGGGGCGGCGCCGATGGCGTACACGCTATGGTCCCGGCACCTGAGATTCGATCCCAAGGATCCGAAATGGTTCAACCGGGATCGGTTCGTCCTCTCCGCGGGCCACGGATCGATGCTGATCTACTCTCTGCTCCACCTCACGGGGTACGACCTCCCGCTGACCGAACTGAAGAACTTCCGGCAGCTTCACAGCATGACCCCTGGCCACCCGGAGAACGTGATGACGCCCGGCGTGGAGATGGCGACGGGACCCCTCGGACAGGGCGTGGCCCACTCGGTGGGAATGGCGATCGCGGAGAAGTACCTGGCAACCGCCTACAACAAGCCGGGGCACGAGGTTGTCGACCACTACACCTACGCGATCTGCTCGGACGGCGACCTGATGGAAGGGGTTTCGAACGAAGCGGCGTCGCTCGCGGGGCACCTGAAGCTCGGCAAGCTGATCTGGCTTTACGACGACAACGGGATCACCATCGACGGGACGACCGATCTCGCGTTCACCGAGAATGTCGAGGTCCGGTTCCGGGGCCTGGGCTGGCATGTCCAGCGGATCGACGGCATGGACACGGAGGCGGTCGACCAGGCGATCCGCGAGGCGAAGCGGGCGACCGACCAACCCTCGATCGTCATGGCGCGCACCATCATCGGCTACGGTTCGCCCAAGCTGCAGGGGACCAACAAAGCGCATAGCAATCCCTTCGGTGCGGACGAACTTCGGGCGGCGAAGGAGAATCTCGGCCTGCCCGCCGATGAGTCGTTCTATATCGAGGACGAGGTCCTGCGCCACTTCCGCGAGATGGGGGAGCGTGGCTCGGCGCTTCACACTGAGTGGACAGAAGCCCTCGGCCAGTTCGAGGGCGCTTTTCCCGAGGAAGGGAAGGCCCTCCGCCAACTGATCTCAGGGGAACTTGGCACCGAATGGCTCGAAGCTCTGCCGTCGATCAGCGAAAAGGCTGCGACGCGAAAATCGAGCGAAACGGTCATCAACGCGATCGCGCCGCACCTGCCGGGCCTCATCGGCGGGAGCGCCGACCTCGCCGAGAGCAACCTGACGACCCAGAAGGGATCCGGCTGGTTTCCGAACGGCCAGAACGTCGCCTTCGGCGTTCGCGAGTTCGGGATGTGCTGCGCCGTCAGCGGCATCACCCTCCACGGCGGAACCCGCGGCTACGGCGCCTCGTTCCTGGTCTTCAGCGACTATGCGCGGCCCGCGCTCCGTCTCGCCGCGTTGATGGAGGTGCCGACGATCTTCGTCTTCACCCACGACAGTATCGGAGTGGGGGAAGACGGCCCGACCCACGAACCGATCGAGCACCTGATGTCGCTGCGGGCGATTCCGAACTTCAACCTCTTCCGGCCGTGCGACGGCAACGAGACGGCGGTGGGTTGGAAAGTCGCGCTGCAGTCGCAACGCACGCCCACGCTCCTCGCTCTCTCGCGCCAGGCTTTGCCGCCGGTCTCGCCGGCCGACGTCCGCAACCACCCGGCGGAGAAAGGCGCCTACGTGCTGCAGGAGGCATCGTCCGATCCGAAGATCATCCTGATCGGCACCGGGAGCGAGGTCCAGCACTGCGTCGCGGCGAAGGAGGCCTTGGAAGCGGAGGGGATCCCGACGCGGGTCGTCAGCATGCCGAGTTGGTGGCTCTTCGCCCTTCAGCCGGCCGAGTACCAGGAGCAGGTCCTTCCCAAGGGGACGAAGAAGCTCTCCGTCGAAGCCGGGCACACGCTCGCCTGGCCACGGTACTCCGACGCACAGATCGGCATCGACCGGTTCGGGCTCTCGGCTCCGGGCGACCAGGTGATGAAGGAGTTCGGTTTTACCGCCGAGAACGTCGTGGCGAAAGCGAAGGAACTGCTCTGATGCCATGCCTCGCGGGCGGGCGTCCACCCGCGAGGAAGGCTACTCCGCCCGTTCGGGAACTCCGCCGTCCTCGTGTTCCTCTTCGGCAAGGGTTTGGGCGATCGGAGGGGCCGAGACGAGAACCCGCGGCCGGGGCCGATCGGGGTACGAGCCAGTGACGGCCTTGTCCCTGAGATTGAGCCGCTCCGCGCGGTCCTCCGCCCCGGGCGACACCGGCCACACCGTGTCCTCTGCCCAATAGCTCTCGAGAAACTCCGACCAGACCCGTTCGTACACCGCCTTCGTCTGCTCGGCGATCCTTGGCCAGGCGAACTCGGTGTACAGCCGCTCCCGGGCTTTCGCCGCCAGGGCTTGCGCTCGCGCCGGGTCGCGCAGCACCTTGAGGATCGCCCAGGCCAGGGACTCGGGGTTGCCGGCGAAGGACAGGGTGCCGGTCTTGTCGTGGAGCACGACCTCCCGCAGTCCGCCCGCATCCGAGGTGACCACCGGCACGCCGGCGGCCATCCCCTCCAAAGCCACGATCCCGAAGGGTTCGTAGAGCGAGGGGAACACGGCGACGTCGGCGACCCGATAGAGCTGGTGGAGGGAGCGGTTCGCCATAAAGCCGGTGAAGAGCACCTTCTCCGAGAGGCCGGCCCAGTGGATGAACTTCTCGAACCGCTCGCGGTTGCCACCACCGACGATCAGGAACTTGGTGTTCGGCTCCTGGGCAAGCACGGTCGATGCGGAGTTCAACAGAACCTGGATCCCCTTCTCGCGGACGAACCGGCCCACGTAGATCACGATCTTCTCGGACGGAAGCGCCAGCTTGGCGCGATGGGCAAGGCGTTCCTCTTCAGACCAGTCGAATTCGAACTTCCGCGCGTCGACGCCGTTGTAGATCACGTCCACCTTGTCGGCGGGCGCGTTGAAGGAGCGGACGACCTCTCCCTTCATGAACTCCGTACAGACGATCGTTCTCCACGCCTCGTAGGTGAGCCAGTACTCCTGCTCGTGGATGTACCGAGAGGTCTCGTTGTGGATCCCCCCGTGGCGTCCCATCTCGGTCGCATGGATCGTCGCCACGATCGGCAGCTTGTACTCGTACTTCAACTCGCGCGCCGAGTCGAGCGACAGCCAGTCGTGGGCGTGGAAGATTGTGGGCTGCCCACCGGGCCTCCAGTCCTCGAGGAGGTGCCGCACGCGCCTCTCCGTCGCCAGGTTGAGCAGCTGGATCTCGTGGAGGAAGTCGTTCGGCTCGGATTCGAGGTGCACCCGGTGGACCTGAACGCCACTCGGTTCCGTCTCCTCGTCCGGTGCCTGGGGCGTGGCTTTGGTCACCACATGGACCTCGATGCCTTGGGCCTGAAGCTGCTGGGACAGGTCGTACACGTGCGGGCTGATCCCGCCGACGATCCGCGGGGGATATTCCCAGGACAGCATCATTACGCGCATAGGTGTCTCGATTATGCTGGTTTTTGCCTCGCGCGGTGATCCAAGGCGCGTCGGGAGAAAGGACGGGCGCAGAACCGATTGCGAAGCGGGGAAGTCCGAGCAAAAGGTGGAGCAGCCCGAGCAAACAGCCCCGCCGGTGGTGCACAAGAACATCCGCGCCTTGCTGGAGGTTCATCGGCGGCAGGAGAAGGAAAAGAGCCTTGCCGTCCGGATCAGCGAGACGGTGACGCGGTTCGCCGGCAGCCTCGGCTTCGTATGGCTGCACGCCGCCCTCCTCGCCTTCTGGCTGATGGCGAACACCAAGCTGTTACCGATGGTCCGTCCGTGGGACCCCTACCCGTTCGTCATGCTCGCCATGACCGCCTCCGTCGAGGCGATCTTCCTCTCGACCTTCGTGCTCATCAGCCAGAACCGGATGGCGGAACTCGACCAGGAGCGCGCGGAGCTGGATCTGCAGATGAACCTCTTGGCAGAGCTGGAAGTGACGCGGCTGCTGCAGATGATGGAAAAGGTGGTCGAGAAGCTGAACATCCCCAACACGTGGGACGACCTGGCTGAGTTGAAGCGGGAAGTCGCCCCGGACGAGGTGCTGGCAGCCATCGAGCGCGAGAGCGAGCAGGAGTAGCGGCCGGCTCAGGAATACTGCTTCGTCTCGAGGTTCTCGCCGGCATGGCTCCCGAACTCGTAGGCATAGGTGTTCGTGACCTCGAAACCGAAGAAGAAGATCATCGAGGTGTAATAGATCCACAGGAGGATCACGACCAGCGCGCCGGCGGAACCGTACGCGGCCGACACCGTGGCGACCTCGAAGTAGTAGGCGAGGAGCAGCTTGCTGACGGCGGTGCCAAACCCGGCGACCGCCGCGGCAATCCAAACGTCGCTCCAGGCGACCATCTTCTTCGGAAGCCACTTATAGGCGCACGCGAAAACGCCCGCCAGGAACACCGCGGAAATGCCGAGGGACACGTACTTCCAGCCACCCCACCCGTGGGCGAAACGGCTCAGCCATCCAAGCCAAGAGTCGAGGATCAGCCAAGCGATCGCGACCAGGCCGAAGATCAGGACCATGAGGAACGACGCCAGGCGCTGAACGACCATGTTCCGGAAGACCGGCCCCTTGGCCTTCACCCCCCAGATCGAGTTCACCGACTCCTCGAGCTGCAGAAAGAGGTTCGACGCCCCATAGACCGTGACGAGGAGCGCGAGGATGCCGGCGACGGTCGTCACCCCCGTGTTGGCGACTTGCGACAGAAGCGCCTTCATCAGCGGCTGTGCTTGCTCGCCCAGGTAATCCTCCGCCGCCTTCATCAGGTGCGTCTCCGCCCGGGTCTTGCCCATGATGATGCTCCCCGCCACGACCGCGATCACCAGCAACGGGGCGAGCGAGAGCATGGCGTAGAAGCTGAAGGCGGCGGCGAGCCGGGGGACTTTGTCCTCGCCCCAGTTGATGAGAGTCTTCTGGAAAAGCGTGCGTAGTTGGGCCGTCGTTAGCGACAGCGGGGAATGCAGCCTCCTACCGCGGATCATCTGGGCACTTGGACCTAGGCTCATTGTTGCCGGTTCCGGCGAAGTCGGGGACCTGTGGGACCCTCGCCGATCGTCGATCCCAAGGATCTGCGACTCGCGCGACCGATATCCTCAGCCCTTTCTTTGCATCCCAGGCTTCATGGCGTAGCCTGTGATTCGACGGCAACCGACGTTTTGTTATAGAATACATACGTTGATTGCAGGAGTATTGCATTGGACGAAGAAATCCGTAGCAGACTCGCCAGGATCGAAGCTCGACTGAGCCGGATTGAAAAGCTTTGGGACCTCCAGGACGAGGCGCAGGATGATTCCCCGCGGGCGAAAGAGCCTATCGCGGCGGCTCATCCGCCCGTCGCACCCAGGGCTCCGATCCCCCAGGTGCCGGCCCCGCGCCCGACTTATGTGTACGTTCCGCCGGCGGGACTTGCCGGGCAGCCCGATCCGCAGCCGGCGCAGGCGGCGGCACCCTATGAAACGGCCCCGCCCCGTGCGTCCAGTCGCTCGCCGATGGACCTCGAGTACCAACTCGGGGCCAAAATCGGCCCGGTCGTCGGCGCGGTCGCATGCGTCGCCGCGCTGTTCTACCTGGTGAGTCTGGGCCTGACGCGAGGCTGGATCACTCCGGCGATGCTGTTCTCCGGCGTATGCCTGATCTGTTTCTCGTTCATCGGCGTGGGACTGTGGAAGCGGAACGAGAAGGAGGACTTCGGCCAGATCTTGACCGGCATCGGCTCCTGTGGGCTGTACCTCAACTTCGCCGCCGGCAATGTGTTCCAACATCTATATGGGGAGGAGGCGCTGGTCGGTCTCTTCTTCGGTTTGAGCCTCCTCAACCTGGGGTACGCCTGGTGGCGTTCGAGCCAGGCCTTCCTCGGCATCGGTGTCATCGGCGGGTTCCTCGCCGCGCTGATGCCCCTGCGCGACGAGCTCGTTACGACGAACCTTATTCTGTCGTTCCTGATCGTGTTGCCCGCGGTGGCCATCGCCGCGAAAAACCGCTGGCTGTCGATCCAGGCCGGTCTGTACGTGCTCTCTCTCCTGTTGCTTGGGCCGGCGGCGTCGATCACGGGACCGGGCTCGATACCGGTGGCCGCCGCCTTCTACCTGACGGCTCTCGTCAACGTCCTCGGATACCTTTGGGCGAACCAGGAGTGGGAGTACGATCCCCTGCGGCTGCTGGCGCCGATCGGCCTGTTCGTCGGTGGCGCGCTCGGTTTCCTCATGCGCTACGACGAGGCGGGATCGTTCATGGTCCTGGCCTACGGCGCCGTTGGTGCTCTCGCGGCCGTAGGACGGCGCGGCCTGCTCGACTCGCAAGGCCTGCTGGCGGCTGGGGCGGTGACGGCGCTCGTCTTCGCTCCCTTCGGCGTCGAGCCGTTCGCGACGATGTGGATCTTTATCGGCCTCTCGATCGCCCTCGCCCTGGCTGCTCAGCGATGGCTGACGCGCCCGATGTCGGCGCTCGCCCAGGTTGCGCTCGCGCTGGGGCTCTGGAACTTCGCGTACCTGATGTTCGAGGGTTCTCTCAACGTCAATCAAGAGTCCCTCGCCCTCGGAGCCTTCATCCTTGCCGTCGTCGCCGCCTCGTGGTCCATCGTCAAAGGATGGCGCGAGTTCGAATCGGTGCTGCTCGGGGCTTCGGTCGTCCTGATGGCTCCGATCATCCGGATCGTCGAACTCGGAATCGTTTCGCCTGCCGTGAACGGAACGGCCTCCTTGGGCGTCGCCTGCGGCCTCCTGGTTTGCAGCTTCCTGCTGTCGGCCTTGTTCCTGTCGGTACGCTCGCTGAAGGAGGTCGCCCTCCCGCTCGCGGTGACGGGCGGCGCCCTCCTCGGCTACACGTTCGCCCTCGTCGGGCGGCCGCCGATTCCCGGGGCCGAGGTCGCCCTCGCCGCCGGGTACGCCCTCGCGGTGATCCTCCTCGCGCTCGCAACGAAACGGCATCTTTTGGAGGACGCCCAGTCGATCGTCGTCACCACGGCGACCGTCGTTCTCGGGATGCTGGCCACCCGGCTCGGCTATCTCGGGCTGCACCACCAGGGCCTGTCAAATATGGCGTCGCTCGTGCTGCCGGCGTCGGTCTACGTCCTCGGCAGCGCCGTCGTCGGTATGAGGCGGGCATACACGGGGGTGGCCATCGGCTCCGCGGTCTGCTGGGCACTGACCGTGGCCTTCCTCGTGGCCGGCGGCTTGGAGGTCCGCTGGGAAAGCGCGTCGATCCTGCTTCTGAGGGCATCCCTGGTCCTGCTGACGGCGAGGTTCTACCGCGAGCCGTCCC
>DASWVS010000057.1:0-2308 GCA_036401135.1 Fimbriimonas sp. | reverse complement strand
CGAGATCGAGTACGCCGTCGAAAACGGCGTTGTGAGGGTGTGCACCCCGCTGGACGAGGTGCGCGTCCAGCCCTCGCTGCACGGCGAGATCCAGGCGCACAACGTCGCCCTCGCCTTCGCCGCGATGCAGCGGTCGCTGCCGACGGAACCGCAGGCCCTCGCTCAAGGCGCTCTCCACGCGTACGTTCCCGGCCGCTTCGAGGAGGTCGAGGTCGAGGGCGTCAAGTTGGTGCTGGATGGCGCCCATAACAGCGAGGCGGCCAGGGTGTTGGCCGAAACCCTCGCCGCGGACCGGCTGGAAGGACTGGTCGCGATCGTAGGCATGACGGACGGCCACGACCCTCTGGGGTTCATCCGGGCGATCGCCCCCCGGCTCCGAACGATCCACGCCGTTCCGATCGACTATCACCGTTCGCAAAGGCCGGAGGCGATCGCGGCGGCTGCCGGCGAGCTGGGCGTCGCCTGCCGGGTCCATGAGACCGTGCCCGAAGCGTTGCGCGCGGCGCAGGCATCCGGGGGTCCGATCCTCGTGACCGGCAGCTTCTACCTCGTCGGCGAGGTCCTAAGACATCTGAAACTCAGGTAGCGAGAACAGCAGCCGGGCGACCGAGGCGGCTTTGGCCGGAAGCGCGGCGGCTTCCGTCCTCCGCGCCGCGTCCACCACCGCCTGGAACTTCTGGGCCGAGATCGGGGCGTCGAAGATGTCCGCCGCGCGCCGAACCAGGACCTCGGGCTCGGGACTGCCAAAAACCCGCGCCACCGGATAGGCGCGGAACAGACGCTCGGACCACCGCATCCGCTCGACCATCGTGGCGGTCGAGATCCAGCTCTGCCCGCCCTCCCATCCCGCCACATCGGGCGGGTAGAGCAGCCACATTCCCATCGCCTTCATCGACTGTGCCGCCGCCTGGGCGGGCGCCAAAGCCTTGCGCGGGCTCTCGGGGTTGTAGGCCCGCGCCATCGCCTCGCCTATTCCGAGCTGCCGGAGCGTCGGCACCACGAAATCGACCGGCGACTTGACGATCGATCGGACGCTTCCCTCCGAAACGAACTCGGGCGAAAGCATGATCTCTCGGAGAAGCGGCTCGATCTGAAGATCCGCCTCGTGGAAGATCCGAGCGAAGCGCCTCACCGTGTCGGCCTTCGGCTTCGGGGCGACAAACCAGGCAAGCATCTTCTCGACCAGGTACTCCGCCGTCCTTGGCTGGTCGCACAGGTGGTCGAGTACGTCTTCGCCGCCGAGGTTGCCGGTCTTGCCGAGCACTGTTTTCGGCTGCTCGTCGTGAAGGCGCTGCCGGAGGAAGAACGAGCCGACGGCGCCGCCCATCTCCGGGTCGCGCTGCCGGCGGAGCGACCAGCCGGTGAAAGCACGCGCCGCCTCCTGGACGTCCTGCTCGGTGTAGTGGCCGATGCCCAGCGTGAACAGCTCCATGACCTCGCGGGCGAAATTCTCGTTGGGCTTGCCTTTAACGTTCTCCTGGTTGTCCAGCCAGTAGAGCATCGCGGGGTCCTGGCTGACCTCCTTTAAGAGCGTCCGGAACGAGCCCGTGGCGGTCCGTCGGATCGTCTCGTTCTGCTGCGCCATCAGGAGCGGAGCGGCGACCTTGCTGGCGCTCGTGGCGAAGTGGTCGTGCCAAAAGAGGGTCATCTTCTCCTGCAGCGGCCTTCGGGTCATCAGGAGGCGGCTCGTCCACCACAGCACGACGGACGGCATTTGGACGTTGTTGTTCTTCCCAGAACGAAGGTGGGCGAGTTGGACGGGAAATCCTTCCTCCACCGACTCATAGTCGAGGAGCCGCTCGACGGCGCGGGCATAGCCGCCCTCGCCGTAGTACGCGATCTCGGCCTCGCTCGCTCCCAATCCGAACCGGCGCAGCAGGTGCGCGACCTTCTCGCGCTCAGTCAACCGCATGCTAGAGCAGACGGGGAAGGGAAGGCGAGGTTCAGTCCTCGGCGGCACCGCGGGTCGCCAAAGACAAAAAAAGCCGGGAGAAGGGATCGAGATCCCTTCTCCCGGCGGTTACCGACGGCCGATCAGGCCTCTTTGGCCTTCGACGACGTGTACGTTGCCTCGTTGACGAACTTGAAAAGCTTGATACCCTCATGCTCCGCGGTGAGTGCATACCGGGTCTGCTCGCCCGACTTGGTCTTGCGGACCATCTTCATCTTCTTGACCTGGTCGTCCGGAATTTCGACGTGGGACCGAGTTTTGAGGTTATAGAACTGCATATTTTGATTCCCTCCAGGGCCAGGGCGAAAAACGCACGCGTTTGCTTGTGACCCTAACTACCGGCGACATCATAGCATA
>DASWVS010000056.1:0-4108 GCA_036401135.1 Fimbriimonas sp. | reverse complement strand
GGGCGTTTCGGATAGGATCTCCATCTTGAAGTCCTTCTCCTGAGCCCAACGGGCGTACATGCGCTGGAGCATCTGCGCCCAGTCGCAGGCTTCCGAGCCTCCGGCGCCCGCGTTGACCTCGAGGATCGCGTTCCGTCCGTCGTGCTCGCCGGACAGCAGCGTGCGAAGCTCGTACTGGTCGAGCTTTTTCAGGAACTCCAGCGCCATCTGGTCCGCTTCCGCCTCCAGCTCGGGGGACGGGTCCTCGTGGATCATCTCGTACAGCTCGGCCACGTCGCGCTCGAACTTGTCGAGCTCGTCGAACGGGGCGGCGATGTTCTTGAGGCGCGAGAGCCGTTGCTGGGCCTTGTTGGCGGCGGTCGGGTCAGACCAGAAGTCGGGTTGGGAGGCCTGTTCCTCTATCTGTTGGATTTGTTGGCGCAGTGAAGGGAGGTCAAAGATGCCCCCTGATAGCGTCCAGTCTCCCGCGAGCCTTGGACAGCGCTTCCTGCTGCTCTAAGTTCAGCATACCGGGGCAGAGGATACCAGGCTTGAGGCCGGCCTAACCGCGCTTGTACGCGGTCTCGGACCGGCCTCCGTCCTGCTTGAGCTTCAGGGCGTCTTTCTCGAGTTTGGCGTTGTACTTGAGGACCGTCATCCCCTTCTTCTCGTCGCCGTACTGGAAGAGCAGGTTCCCGTCAGAGGCGAGCCACTTGCCCCCGACCTCGGATTTGCTGCTTCCGGAGGGCGTGGGCGTGAGGGTCTCGATCTTCAGCGAACCGTCTTTGGCCAGATCGAGCGTCGAGACGCCGTCGGTCGAGGTCCAGACACCGACGTACCTCTCGTCGACGGCCCCTTCGAAGACGTGGGTCTTGGGCACGAAGGCGGGCTCGAGACCGGCGTCTTCGTTCCGGCAACCGACGAGGGCGCCGGCGAGGACCAGAGCCGTCGCGAGCAGCGCCCTCACTTTCCTAGCGCCTGCTTCCTCGCCTCGGCCATCTTGGCGCGGCCGTCGTTGACGATGCTCCCGGCCTGCTCCATCTGCTTGGCGTAGGCCTCCTCTTCCGGCGTTCGGGCCTTGCCGCCCGGGTTGGTCACGACGCCGCTGCCGGGTTTGACCTCCCCGTCCGCCGGTGCGGACGAGGAGCACCCGGCCAGGGCGACGGCGAGCGTCGCCAGGGCT
The DNA here is from genome assembly GCA_036401135.1 of Fimbriimonas sp. Taxonomy (GTDB): domain Bacteria; phylum Armatimonadota; class Fimbriimonadia; order Fimbriimonadales; family Fimbriimonadaceae; genus Fimbriimonas. Next base: position 2,946 of record DASWVS010000056.1, on the reverse strand, counting down.
AGGAAGGTTCTCACTCCTGCTCGTACCCCGCGCAGGAGTTGCCCGGGGCGAACGCCCACGAGTTGTCGCGGCCGGGATCCCACGGGTCGACGATGCCGCCCCGGACGTGCATGTCGGTGCACCAGGAGAGGGCGCCCTTGCGCTTCGCCTTGGCGTGGCCGTCGGCCCAGGCGATGTTCGCGGTGCTGTTGAACCGGAACCGAGGCAGCGCCGAGTACGGGCCGATGTTGTCGAGGCTGCCGTCCCACTGGTCGTGGATCGAGGCGTCGGCGTCCCACTTCGGCGGGATCGTGGCGCCGCGGATGGCGTTGCCCGCGCCCTGCCACCACCAGACGCCGCTCTCGAGGATGAGGCTGCCCGAGTTCCAGTCGCTGGTGTCGATCCCCTGAGGAACGAGCATCAGGGTGTTGGCGATCCGGGAGAGGTTCGATTGGGAGACCGACGGGACGGGCGGATTGCCGATGCGCTCGTCATACGCCGTGTTGCCGCCGTTCCAGTCGTTCCACCGCATGTAGGAGGGGAAGAGGAACTGGTTCGCGGCGTACTGGCGGGGAGCTCGAGGCGCCGGCGAGCCCGGGCTCTGGTAGATGCCGTCGTCGGCATAGGGCTGCGACGAACCGTCGGTGGAGACCCAGGTGTAGTGGGTGATGCCGTTTTTGATGTAGCCGGAGGTCACCTCGCGCCAGGTCCAGGGGGCCCAGCTCTGGCGGTTCGCGCCGGGGTAGTCGTTGCGGGGGAAGAGGTCGTCGAAGTCGCCCGCGTACATGAGGTTGGCCAGGGCGAGCTGCTTCAGGTTGGACAGGTCCTGGGTCTTTTTGGCGGCCTGCTTGGCCTGGGCGAAAACGGGGAAGAGGATCGCCGCCAGGATCGCGATGATCGCGATCACGACGAGGAGCTCGATGAGAGTGAAGGCTCTTCTGCTGGATGATGACATGGTGTTTCCTACCTGAGGATTCTATGCGCGGACGCTGAAGTCCGTGGCATGGGGAGCGGGTTCGGCAGGGTGCCGAAGATGGACGGACCGGTCCCGACCATCGACAATGAGAAGCTCATGCGCAGGCTTCAGGACGAGAACGGTCGGCAGCGGAGAATCCGCGATGCAGAGCTGCGAGGGTCCGCTCCTGGGGGAGGGTGCCGAGTCTGCGTGAGGCGGCGCGAGGGAAAAGCTGCCGTCGAGGTTGTTGGGGCGCGGCACCCCGGAGACGAGCGCCGGAGATTCGGACAGATCCACACCAACCAAGAACGGGGTCTTCATCGCACCCTATGAAACGATTCATATATATCGATATACATGAAACGTTTAATTGTATTGTAACGCCAACGCCGCCCTTCGTCAAGGAATGAGGCGACAAAAGGCCCTCCCTTCTTGGCTTCGCTGAAGGCCAGGGGCGGGAGGGCGGGCGGCTACATCATCCGGGCGCGGGGGTTGCGGGCGCGCGAGCCTTCCCAGCTGGCTCGAACATGCTCGCGGAACCGGTTCCAACTGTTGGGGTGACGGGTTTCCCACCGTTGCCGGACCGTCGGCTCGAGGGTCGTCCAGTCGCCGCTCTGGAACTGGGCGTCGTTGGACAGCTCGTGGCCGAACCGGTAGGCGGGCTCGTACTCCTCGTACCGTTCGTTCGGATGCCTCTGGGCGAAGTCCCTTCTCCAGTATTCGGCGTCGTAATCGACGGGCACGACGTCGACGTGGGTCTGCCGGACGGTGTCCTGGATCGTTTCCGTGCGCTCGTTCGTCACCTTGCCGATCGCGACCTCCTCGACGACGTGGGCCTCCTTCTTGACCACTGGGACCTCGGCGCGCTCCTTCACTTCGATCGTGCCTTCCCGGAACGTTTCGAGGGCGTTCGGATCCACCGGGCGGTCCACCGGACGGCGCTGAACATCGACATGCTCTTCTGTCAGGCTCACCTGCTTCTGGACCGGCTGTTCGGTGACATAGGACCGCACGCGCACGCCTCCCGTGGGGACCTCGCGCTTGCCGACGTTGACGTTCTCCTCGACGACCTGGAGCTTCTCCGTCGCGGCGGGCTGTCGCCACCGCTCGCGCTCGCGGCGGGCTTCCTCCGGGGTGAAAGGCTTCGCGGTGTGGTCGTACGCGGTAAAGCCCTCGGCCCGATAAGCGGCTCCTCTCTCCTCGATGTCGACGGCCCCGTCTCGGTCGAGGAGGTCGCGGACGCGCGCCTCTTCGGCGTCGGTGTCCGTCTGGACGAGGACGAGCGTGCCTCCTCGGCGGACGCCTTCCGCATAGACGTCGGCGTGCTCTTTGGGGATTCCCATGCCGATGAGGGCGCCGAGGATCCCGCCTGCGGCCGCTCCGGTCGCGGCTCCGGCGATCGCGCCGGCTACCGGACCTGCCAGCAGAAGGCCGGCGATGGGCAGGACGGTGAATCCCGCCCCCACGAGGAGCCCGATCACTCCTCCGACCACCGCCCCCGAAGCGAGTCCGGTGACCGCTCCTTCCGCCGCCATGTTGCCGTGCGCGTCCACTTTGTGGGTCTGGAACTTTCCGTCCTCGTCGGCGGCGACGACGCTGATCCTGCCGCGGTCGAGGCCGGCATCGATGAGGTCCTGCACCGCGGAGTGCGCGGCGTCGCGGTCGTCGAATAGACCGACTATCGTTTTTGCCATCTGATGTTTCTCCTTTTGTTCAAGGGTTCGAGGGTTTGACCCGGTCCACGACGACCTCCTCGGAACGAAGCGTCACCGGCTGCCGGCTCTGCACCGTCTCCCGACGCCGGGACACGCGGATCTCTTCCCGCAGCATGAACCGCTTCTCGACGACGATGACCTCCTCCACGAGGGGGATGACCATCGTCTCGCCTTCGTACCGGATGCTGGGGGCTTCGGCGACCTGCCGGTTGATGGGGACTCGCTCGAGGTGCACGTCCTCCCGCAACACGGGCTGCTCGACGATCTCCTCCCGCTCGTGGATCCTCTTGTCGATTC
>DASWVS010000055.1:0-4428 GCA_036401135.1 Fimbriimonas sp. | reverse complement strand
TAAGTCAAGAGCCAGGCGTACACGATGTCGCTCACGACGCCCCACCGGACGGCGGAAGAGCGCGACGCGGCCCCGACGCCGACGATGGCGGTGCTGATGGTGTGGGTGGTACTGAGCGGGATCCCCAGCCCGGAGGCGACGACAATAGTCGTCGCGGCGGCCGTCTCGGCGGCAAACCCCTGGTGGGTTTTCAGGCGGACCATCTTCATTCCCATCGTCTGCACGATGCGCCAGCCGCCGAGGGCGGTGCCGACCGCCATTACGCCGGAACAGACGAAGATCACCCACCAGGGAACGGCGAACTCGGGGAGAACGCCGCCCAGCACGAGGGCGAGGGTGAACGTGCCGATGAACTTTTGCCCGTCGTTGCTGCCGTGCGAGAACGCCATGAACGCGGACGACAAGAGCTGGAGGTTGCGGAAGGAGGAACTACCCTTGGAGGCGGAGACATGACGAAAGAAGCGGGTGACGAGCCGCATGATAAGAAGCCCTCCGCCAAATCCCAAGAAGGTCGAGAAGAACAGGCCGAGGAGGACCTTGTACCATCCCTCCCAGAGGAGCGCCTCGGGCCCTGAGGTCGCCAGCGCGGCCCCGGTCAGACCGGCAACGAGGGCGTGGCTCTCGCTCGTGGGGATTCCAAAGCGCCACGCGAGCCCGCTCCAGAAGATGATCGCCACCATCGCGGCTGCGATGGTGGCGAGGTTGACGACGTCCGGGCTCACGATGTCTTTTCCGATCGTGGCCGCGACTGCGGTGCCCGACATCGCACCGAGAGCGTTCAGCACCGCTGCCATCGCCACAGCCTGAAAAGGGGAGAGGGCTCGGGTCGCGACCACGGTAGCGATGGCGTTCGGGGCGTCGGTCGCTCCGTTGACGAACTCGGCGAAGAGCACCAGTACCAGCACAAAAACCAGCAGAATCGAAAACTCGGCCACCCAACCCCCTCGACGCCCGGGCGAAAGCCCAATTAGTCGCTATGACCACACAAGTTTAGCCAGGTTGCATCAAGGGACAGGGGTTGTCCTTTCGGATCTCATCGAAAAAGCGCCCCTCGCGCGACGAAAGCGAGGGGCGAATGGTGCTTGGAGAAGTTCGAGTCTGTCCAATCGATATTATATATCAATATTATGTCGTTATGGATAGCCTACCTAGGGTGCCCGTAGGATCCCCGGCTGCCTAACGGTTCTAAGACTCAAGCTTCAGACCGACGATGCCGGCTGCGATCAGCCCGATACAGGCCAGTCGCGCTAGGTCCCTCGGTTCGCCAAGGAACACGATCCCCAAGATCGCCGTACCGACGGCCCCGATGCCGGTCCACACTGCATACGCGGTGCCGACGGGAAGGTGCTTAAGCGCGAGCGCGAGCAGACCGAAGCTCGCAGCCATGAGGACGAGGGTGAAGAGGGAAGGGACGGGCTTGCTGAACCCCTCGGACTGTTTGAGCCCGATTGCCCAGCCGGCCTCGAGGATCCCGGCGAGAAAGAGATAGACCCAGGACATGTTTGCGCTCCGTTCATGCGATCGGTGCCGAGCCGTCCCAGCGGTTGCGAGACTCGCCCAAGGTCGTCCAAGGGGAGGGAGAACCGACGTTCTCAGGTTCCCATCGTACCCGGGCCGAACCTATAATAAGGATCGATGACAGCGGGTGCCCAAGCGATCCAAGCCACGCTCGAGCTGCTTTCCCACTTCCCGGACGCGCCTTTGCAGATCCATCAGCGCCCGGGGATGATCGAGGTCGTCCCGACCGGGGAGGGTGGTTTCTCGATCTCGGTATACGACGAGGGCGACGATGCGATGATCGCCGCCGAACGATGGCACACCCACTACGAGGAGCCGGACCAGGCGGCGTGGTGCGTCTTCTGGCTGCTCACCCCCTTCTACCGGGTCGTCCACGAATTCAAGGGCGGCGTGTTGGTCGCGGTCTGGATCGAGCGTTACGAGGCTACGGGCTGGGAGGGATCGGACCCTGTCTACTACCTGAACCCCGAGGACGAGCCGAGTTGGGAGTTGAGCGGCAACGAGACATACGGCCGCAGGTACATCCAGCAGGCGGTGCTGCCCTCCCCGGAGCCTTACGATCGGCTTTCCCCAGGAGTCTTGCTCGACGAAGAAGGCTTGCCGCCGGACTTCGCGCCGAAGCGGATCGAGCAGGGCGATGCCTCGGTGGGGCGGACGCTGTTCGAGTAGGATCCGCCCTATGGCCGGGCCAGATCCAGAGACGTCGCCGGGTAGCTCTCCAAGTCGAGGCTGACCACGCACCTGGATCCGGCTTTATGCGCCGCACGCAGGTTCAGGAGGCGGCTGAAAGCATCTCCTCGGACCTCGAGATTGGCGGCTTCGTCGAGCGCCTGGATGTAGTCCGCCTCGTCCAAGGGCACGATCTCGAGGTGCCATAGAACCTCGCCCACCACCGACCTTATCGAGGAAGGGTGGAACCGAGGCGCCGTGCGCAGGGAAGACAGTTGCGAGTAGACCTCGGCGACGGAATGCTGCGAGATGCAGCCGGTCTCCTTGCCGTCTCGGCAGGAGGCGAGGACGCGGACGGCCGATCGATGCTCCGGATGATCCTGCCACAGCCCGGCCACGAGGACCGAAGCATCGAGGAGAACCTTCACCGGAGCTTCCCCCGAAGCACGAGGATTCCTTCGTGGCCACGGACGACCTGGGAAGTCGAATCCACCGGTTCAAGCCGGATTCCGCCCCGCTCCTCGATCAGGGTTAGCCTCGATTTTGGCGTCAGGCCGAGTCGATCGCGAACCTCTTTCGGAAGAACGACCCGCCCGAAGTTGTCGACGGTCAATTGCATCAAGCTATTTTGCCATTTGCGAATGCCAAATGCCAAATATAATTGGCAACTTCCGGCGCGTGCATACTTCGGGTGTGCTGGCAGCGGTGGCAGCGTTGGTGCTTGCCTCGGGGGCGAAGAAGGGGCTTCAGGTCCAGATGATCGAAGATGCGCTCGATCTGGGAGTCCGTCACGCGGCTTTCAACGTGCAAATGGGCGACTATCTCGATCCACGGTCACTGGCGCCTGCACCCGGGGCGGTCGCGGAACTCAAAGCCCGGCTGCAACCCCTGCGAAAAAAGGGCGTCGTCTTCTACGCCATCCTTCTCGCCCGCCAGACTGGGGACGCAAGGGTGGATCGGGCGATCCTGCACCCGCGCTACGATCCCGAGTCGCCCAACAAACTGGCGGCCTTCAACACAACGGCTGAAGGCGAGGCCGTCCTCAAGTCCTTCTGCCGCGCCTTCAAGGGCGTCTTCGACGGTTGGATCGTCGGCAACGAAGTGAACAGCCACCACGCCTGGTTCAGCATGGGCCCCTCAACGCCGGACGAGGTCGTCGACACCATCGAACGCTCGTTGAGGATCGTGCACGAATCGGTCGAACCGGCGAGGGTCTACCTGTCCCTGGATCATTTCTGGACGGCGCGGCATCAGCCCGAGCCTCGGCGCTGGCTTCCGGGTCGCGAGGTCTTGGACGGAGTCGCCGCGCTGGCGCGTAAGAGGGGCGACTTCCCTTGGCATGTCGCCCATCATCCCTACCCGGAGAACCTGTTCGAGCCGAGGTTCTGGCTGGACCGAACCGCGCCCTTGCGCTTCAGCGCCGCCCGGGTCACGTTCAGGAACCTGGAGGTGCTCACGGAGTATTTGAAAAAGCCTTCAATGACCTATCGGGGGAAGGCGCGCCGGGTGATCCTGAGCGAACAGGGATTCCATCGGCCCGAGGGTGCCGACGGCGAGACTATCCAGGCGGCGGCCTACGCCTATGCTTGGCACCGCGTCGTCCGCAACCCCGGAATCGACGCGTTCATCCTTCACCGCCATGTGGACCACGCCCAGGAAGGCGGGCTCCGCCTCGGCCTCTGGACGAACCGGCCGGGCTCGGTCGCCGATCCGGATCGAAGGACGCGGATGTGGGAGGTGATGAAAGCGGCCGGAACGGAAAAGGAGGGCGAAGCAACCGCCTTCGCCCTCCCGATCGTCGGGCTCGAGTCCTGGGAGGAGGCGCGCCCAAGGAAAGTGAACTAGGCCTTCGAGGACAGGAAGCTTGCCACGTCCTCCTTGAGCTGGCCGAGGCACGCCTCGTCGATGTACATCATATGGCCCGCAGGGTAGTAGGTGGTCGAGATGTTGTCTCTCAAGGTCGGGTCCAAGCCCATGTGTGCCAGGGTGTACTCGGTGGCGAAGTAGGGGGTCGCGAGGTCGTAGTAGCCCGAGGTGACGAGGACCTTCATATAGGGGTTTTTCGAGAGGGCCGAACGGAGGGATTCGGAGGTGTCCGCATGGCCGTCCTTGGCATCCCCGTACGACCAGTTCTTCCAAAGCTCGCCGGGATTGAAGATCCAGTAAGGAGCGTCCGTTTCCCAACCAAGGCCGCGGCGAACGTAGTCGTTGAACATCGCCGTGTAGGGCGGCGTGATTGCC
>DASWVS010000054.1:0-3889 GCA_036401135.1 Fimbriimonas sp. | reverse complement strand
ACGCTGCAGGAGAGCGGCGCAGTCGGTCGCTGCGGCGACGTCGAGGTGACCGTTGGACCGGATGGCTCGATCCGTCAGTTCAAGAACCGGTTCTGGCCGCAAGGAATCGTGGCGGACTCCCCGTTGCTTCAGTTTGAAGTCACCGAGAAAGGCGAGAAAGTGGCCCTAGAGCTTGCCTCCATCGAAATCGCGCCTTGGCACGATCTTCTAATCACCCTTCGCCATCCCAATGGGGACGATCTATCGGTCGGAATCTGTCTGAACGAAGGGTTCGACGGCATGCATGTCTTCGTATCGTCCTTACTGACGAATCGGCCCGACCCGGGCATGCAGACGGGCCTCATGATGATCGTGCACTCCGCTCTGCAGGGCTTGAGGGTCGTTGCCGACCAACCGCTCGGCCAGCAGGAGATCAAGGCGGAGGGAACCTATCGGAAGAAGTACCCGACCGGAGACTGGATGACCTCGCCCCAGTGGTTCGAGGAGGTTGAGCACCCGTTCACCGGCAGTTCGTTCGTTGATCTCCAGAGCGCCGACGGCGACCGAGGCATGCTCGTCACTTACGACCGGACCCGCCAGTGGTTCCGCGACGGCGACAGCGTCAAATGCCTCCTGAACATGTACGACCCCTGGGACGAGGACTACTTTGAGGAGATCACCTCGTCCTGGTTCCACTTCGTCCCCCATGGAGGGATGACCAACGACCAACGCTATCGGCTGGCGCTCGAGATGAACCGGGGCTGTGAGTGCACGATCGTCGGCGAGAGCAAGAGGGACATACCCGCTCGGATGAGTGGACCTAGCACCGACCAAGAGAACGTCGCCGTCATCGCCTTCTATCGCGAGATGGAGTCGGCGGGGCGCGAGGTTTCGCCCTTCGCCGGCGAGGGCATGGGCTACCCCTACGTCCTGCGCCTGCTCGAACTGAACGGCGAGGAGACGGAAGCCGTCGTCAGCGTTCCGGGGACCGTCGCCAAAGCGGTTCGCTCCAACCTCCTCGGCGAACCTGAGGGACACGCTTCCGTAGAGGAGGGCGGAATCCGATTGGCGCTCAAGCCGTTCGAGATCGCGACCGTATACCTCGACATCGAGGAGGGCCGGAAGCAGGTCCGCGACCTTGACGCCCACCGCAACATCTGGGCGCAGGTCCATCGGGAGGGTGAAGCGTAAGGCACCAAGGTTCTTTCCCAGCGCTCTGAGTGCCCTCAGCGTCCTCAGCGGTTAATGAGCACGCAAAGATCAACACGAGGGTTGACAAAACCGCTTCTCGAAACCTATAGAGGCAAGAGACGAAAAGGTTGTTGCTCGCGAACCTCATAGGGGGAAAGCAACAACAACAAAAACGATCGCCTTCAGCCGCTGAGAACGCAGAGAGCGCTGAGAGAAAGAGGGACGCTGCGGCGCAACCCTCACGCTCCACGCCGACACACGTACATCGCCTCGATCTCGTCGAGGCTCAACGGCCGGTGGCCCCAGTTGCCGGCCGTTCCTCCGTAGATCCGGTCCACCCGGAATCCTGCCTGGCGCAGCATCCGGGCGACCTCCGGCGGAATGAACAGGCGCTCGTAGATCTCGATCGTCTGCTGCCCCTCGGGAAGGTCGAAGCTGTCCTCGTAGTGCGCGACCATCGTCGCCGGGTCGAACCGTCCCTCGCGAACGTGTTGGTCGTTCATCTGGCGGATCGGCAGATACCCGTTCAGCGCGGTGAGGAGGAACGGTCCATGGGGCTTCAGGTGCCGCGCGATGTTCTCGAAGATGGCGAGGTCGTGGACCTCCGCGTCCATGCCTTGCTCGATCAGTCCGACGGCTCCCTCGCAGAGGCAGATCGCGGCGTCGAACGTCCGTCCGATGTCGAATGCGGTCGCATCGCCCTGGACGAACTCCGCTGCGACCCCCGCCGCTTCGGCCTTGGCACGCGCGACCGAGATCATCCCCTCGCTCAGGTCGAGGCCCGTGACAGAATAACCTCGCCGTGCCAACTCCACGCTGTGGCGCCCCGTTCCGCAACCCACGTCCAGGATCGAAGCGCCTCGGGGAAGCGCGAACAAGGTGATCAGAAAATCCACCTCGGCGACCGTGTTCTGGGCGAACACGTTCTCGTCGTAGTGCGGCGCGTGCGCGTCGAAGAACCGCTGCCACTGACTCGGCATGGCACCAGCCTACCTACTGCTCTTGCTCGAGACGGTTCGACGTTACTGGTACAACATGGGTCTGACCATGCTCCGGTTCGTCCTTCCGATCCTCCTGGCGATCACCCTTCTCGGCTGTGCGAAAGCCGACGAGGACCGCACGGTCATCCGAATCTCCAACTGGGGCGGGGCCAGCGACAACCAGGACTTCGAGAAGCTCGTCAACGGGTTCTTCAGGCAGTTCGAGAAGGAGAACCCGGGCGTCGAGGTGCGCGTCGAGGGTATCCCCGGCGAGTACGTCCAGAAGATGCTGCTGAACCACATCGCCGGCACCATGCCCGACGTGATGGCCGTCGATGCAAGTTCCGCCGCCGTCTTCGTGAACAACGGCGTCCTCGCCGACCTCACCCCGTTCCTCGTCCACGACCCCCAGATCGACTTGAGGGACTACTGGCCGAACGCGCTCGAGATCGGGCGCCGAGAAGGAAAGCTGTACACGATCCCCGGCGACTTCACGCCGATGGTCATGTACTACAACAAGCGGATGTTCGACGACGCCGGCGTGCCCTACCCGAAGCCCGGCTGGACCTACGACGACTTCCTGCGCACCGCCCAGGCGCTCACCCGAGAGGGCCGGTACGGCTTCTCGTTCGCCAACTGGATGCCGGGCTGGGTGATGTGGCTGTGGAACAACGGCGGCGAGGTGCTCTCGCCGGACGGTTCACGCGCGAGCGGCACCCTCGACAGCGCTCAGAACGCCGAAGCCATCGGCTTCCTCGCCGACCTCATCAACAAGCACCGCGTCGCGCCGTCGCTGAGCCAGGCGGCTGCCCTCGGCGTCGACCTCTTTGCGAACAGCCAGGCGGCGATGACCGTCAGCGGGCACTGGTCGATCGTCGGCTACAAAAACGCGACCAAGCAGGGGAACGACTTCGACTGGCGGGACCTCGGCGTTGTTGAGCTGCCGACGAACGTCGGGAAGTCGCAGACGGTGATGTACGAGGTCGGCTACGGGATCCCCGTCCAGTCGAAGCACAAGGACGAAGCCTGGAAGCTGGTGAAGATGTGGACCAGCTACCGCCTTCAAAAGGTTTACAACTCGACCGGCATCGCGATTTCCGGACGGAAGGACGTCGCCACCGAGCACGCCACGAACGACCTTGAGAGGGAGTTCCTGAAGATCGTCCCCACCGCCCGCCCTCCGGCCGGTTCCTGGGTCGAGGGCTATGCGACGGTGGAGGACATCGGCCAGAAGATGATGGACCGCGTCCTGAACGGCGAACCGAGTTCGACCGCCCTGAAGTGGGCCGCCGAAAGGATCGACAAGGAGTTCGCGAAGCGATAGAGGACCCCCTCACTTTGCGCGAAGCGGAGGGGCAGGGGGTGGAGGTCGGTACCTTAGGAACAGGCAGAACGATGCTGAAGAACAACTCCAGAAACTACTCGGAGAAGAACAAGAGGAGGGTGCGCCGATTGAGAAGCGACATGTCTTTGTCGAAGACGTTTCTCTGGGCGGCTCCGAGGAAACGTCAACCCGGCTTCCTCTTCCGCCGCCAGCATCCTGTCGGTCCCTGCGTCCTCGAATTCAACAGCCCCGAAGCCATGCTTCGCATCGAGGTTGACGGGGAGAAGCATCTCGAGCGGAAAGAGCAGGACCTTGCCCGCGACGACTTTCTGCTCGGCCAGGGCATCTTCACCAGTCGGATTCCCAGCTGGGACCTGCACGACCCTCATGGCCTCAAAAGCGGGCGCTGGGTGCG
>DASWVS010000053.1:0-3865 GCA_036401135.1 Fimbriimonas sp. | reverse complement strand
GAACTCGTCAGTTATAGCGACTACCTCCTCCGCGATTTCCCGAACGTCCGTTTCCCCGGCCGGATGCGATGCAGCGGTGCCTTCGTGATCGACGGCATGTTTGTCGCAAGGCAGCGGTACCGGGCGCTCATCGGGATTCGTGAGCGCCTGTACGATGTCGCGGCCTGCATGGTCGTCAACCTTGAATTGGGAGCCGAGATCCGGTACGCGGACGGCTCCGCCCTGTCCGTCGCCGACCTCAAGAACACGCAGATCCTGAAGCCATGGGTGATTCTGCCTGCAGGCGCCGGGTTCCGAATGTGACCTTGCCGGCGTCACCCTAATATCCGATAGACTGGCTGGGTGGAAGAGGATGCCGTCTACGATGAGTTCGCGCCGGACCAGGTCGCAGGCATCACGATCATGTGTCTGGCTGCCGTCGCCTTTCTCATCGGCTTCGGTTCGTTCAATGCGATTCGCGTGCAGATTGGGTTGCAGTCGAATCGCGGAGCGTTGCTCGATCTGGTCCCCTTCGCTTTCCTTGCGATCATGCTCGCGGTCGCCGCAGGGCTGGCCTTCGGCGGGAACTGCATCCGCGACGGCGAGCGGCGAGGCTTCATCATCGTGCTCGTACTGTCCCTGCCGCTGCTCTTCGGCGGACCGATGAACATCGTCGTCGCCCTGCTGATCGGCGGTTACTGCGGCCTTCGGCTCTGGGGAAGGCTCGGTCCGGAGCCGACGACCTAGCCGCGCCTCAGCTTTCGAGAAGCTCTTTGACTTTGTAGCAGCAGCTTGGCTGCTTCAGCTTCTTCAACGAGTTCTGCTCGATCTGCCGGATCCGTTCGCGCGTCACCTGGAACGCCTGCGCGACCTCCTCCAGGGTGTGCGGCTGCCCGTCGGTGAGCCCGTACCGCAGGGCGATCACGTCCCGCTCCCTTTCGGAAAGGTTGCCGAGCATGCTGTCGATGCTGCTTCGCAACACCGCCCTCATCGCCGCGTCGACCGGCGTTTCGCCCGAACTGTCGACGATGAACTCGCTCAGCGACGAGTCGTCGGACTCCCCCATCGGCGTGTCAAGCGAGATCGGCTCCGTAATCGAGCGATAGTAGTTCGCCACCCGCTCCGGGGGGAGGTTCATCGACTCCCCGATCTCGGCGCTGGTGGCTTCCCTTCCGAGCGCCTGCTGGAGGTGGCTGCCGCACTTCAGGAGCCGGTTCACGATTTCGATCGTGTGAACGGGGACGCGGATGGTACGGCCGTGGTCGCTGATACCGCGCGAGATCGCCTGCCGGATCCACCAGGTCGCGTAGGTACTGAACCGGAACCCTTTCTCGGGGTCGAACTTCTCGACCGCCCTTATCAGGCCCATGTTGCCTTCCTGGATCAAGTCCTGCATCGAGAGCCCTCGGCCTGAGAACTTCTTCGCGATGCTGACGACGAGGCGCATGTTCGCCTCGACCAGGGCTTGCTTGCAGTTGGCGCAGCCTTTCCGGGAATGGCGCGCGATGCGGTACTCCTGCTCGGCGCAAAGGAGCGGGATGCGACCGATGCGCTTGAGCCACATCCGGACCGAATCCTCCACGTTGTGGACTTCGACATCCTCTTCGGTGAGGTCGTCTCGCTCGACCTCCTCAGGGAGAACGGTTTTGGCCTTGCTCTCCTCTCGCGGGGATGGCAAGCTCCGACTCGGGCAATCGTCGCCCTCGTCGATCTCCTTGTATTTTTCTGTGTTCTCAGGCAGCCTAACAAATGAATTTCGCGAATCTACCACTGTGTCCATCGCAAAGGGACCCTCGACCCCTTCAGCCCACCATCGGCCTGACTTCATCATAGCCTATGGGTGTCCTGACGCACCCCGTGTTCTTGCGGTTTAAGGGTACGAAACCAAAAAGCGCCGGAAGCAGACGTTGTCGTTGTGCCTAATCCCTTGGTAACGGCCTGTTAGAAAAGACCGTCGTCCTCGGACTGGGCAGGCTTATCGTACTTGGGCTTTAAGTCACGGAGCTTCTGATCGATCAGCCGCAGGCTCTCGTTGGACAGTTCCTGCTGCTTGAGAGAGCGAAGGTGCCTCTCTTTCTGGAGCCGTTCGAGCCGCTCGATCGTATCGGTCACCTTTTGCTCCGTAAGGTTCAGCGCCCGAAAATCGAAGGCCAGGTCGCTCAAGGACTGGCGGAGGGTCTCCGGCTCGATCTGGTGCAGCCATGAACCGATCGGGCCGTCGGGAGGAGCCGACGGGAAGGCGGCCGCGATCGCGTCGCTGAACTGCGCCGCCAGATCGGTGACGAACAGGTCCCGTTGTCTTGCCACCATCCACCCCGCCGAACGGAACTCCTCGGAGCAGAACGCCATAAAGACGGTGAACTCGACGCTCGTCAGCCGCTCGGGGAGGGGCCGATGCTCCAGAACGACCGCTGGGCGCTCCTTGCCCGGTTGGCGCTGCAGGCCGCGTCTCACTCGGGCGATCCATCGCCTCAACAGCCTCTGCGCCTGCAGCGGGTCTCTCAGGCCGGGGTACATGGTGCTCAGGCGAACGACCCATTTGTCCACCTCGAGATCGTTGGCTCCTGCGGCGAGGGAGGCGACTGCGTCTTCCCAGAACTGGTCCTGGGAGGGCAGCTGGTTCTGCATCAGCGTCTGAATCTGATAGTCGAGGGGCGTGATGCCGGACTCGACCGCCTGGCGGACGGCGGCGGGCCCCGCGTTCCGAAGGAGGGTGTCGGGATCCTCCCCCGCAGGCATGAGCGCGACCCGGACCCTCAAGCCCTCCGCCTGGAGGATCGACACCGCCCGCTCGGCCGCCTTTCGTCCGGCGTCGTCGCTGTCGTAGAGGATCACGACCTCCTCGCACCATCGCTTGAGGAGCTTCGCGTGGTCTTCGCTGAGGGACGTTCCCAAGGACGCCACCGCGTTGGTGACTCCCGCTCGGTGGCACGCGATAACGTCGAGATACCCCTCCACAAGCACGGCCTGCCGTGAGGACCCGATCGTGTCCTTGGCGCGGTGAAGCCCGTAAAGGACGCGGCTTTTTCGATAGAGGGGGGTGTCGCTGCTGTTGATGTACTTCGGATGGCCGTCGCCGATGATCCGTCCGCCGAACGCGACGAGGCGGCCTCGCTCGTCCCGGATCGGGAAGATCAGCCGGGAGCGAAATTTATCGTGGTAGCCGAACGAAGGATCGCCGTCGACGAGGAAAAGGCCCTTGCACTCGAGCAGGCTGAAGCCGTTCCGGCGAAGGTGCACGGCGAGGGCTTCGCCGACCTCGGGCGCCCAGCCAATCTCCCATGCGAGAAGCGTCTGGTCGTCGATGTCCCGGCGCGCGCAATACTCACGGGGCTTCGGGTTGGACTTGAGCTGGTCGACGAAGAACGCCAGAGCCGCTTCCATCGCGGACTCCTGAGTCTTCCTTTCCTGGGCTGAAGGTTGGCCGGTGCGAGGCTTGAGCTCGACGTTCGCCTGCTTGGCGAGGATGCGCAAAGCCTCGGGGAAGTCGACGTTCTGGGTCTTCATCACCCACGTGAAAACATCCCCCGCCTCTTGGCACGACCCGCATTTGTACCTGCCCGTGTCGGGAGTGACGTAAAAGGAGGGGTTCTTGTCCGAGTGGAAGGGACAAAGCCCTTTCCAGTTCTTCCCCGATCGCTTGAGGTGGACGCTTTGGCCAACCAGATCGACGATGTCGATCCGCTCCCTTATCAGATCCCTCTCGTCCGTCACTATCCCCAGGATACATAGTAAACCCCCTCCCGCGGACGTCTGCGGGAGGGGGTTGCGAGATTGTCGCCGCGGGGCGCTATTTGCCGGCGGCGACCACGATACCCGTCACCTGGTGCGGCTTCTTCTCACCGAGGCGCGAGAGTCGGAACGCGACCTTGTTCCGGGTCAGATA